>JBEKOS010000362.1:0-5138 GCA_049521535.1 Terriglobales bacterium
AACCTGTTGAACGAAGCGCCTTCGGGCAGCGACTTCCACTAAAGAACACGAGCAAGGAGAACGATCATGATCATCCGTAAATATGCATGCATCTTAGCCGTGGCAACCGGCTTGATGAGTTCTTCAGTATTTGCACAGCAAGGCCTGCTGCGCATTGTCTCGCCGTCATCCGGCACAGTGGTAAGCCCAGGACAAACTGTAATGATCGCAGTCTCCGCAGATTCGTCGGTGGAGAAGCTCGTGCTTATGGGCCAGCATCCCCTGGGGATAGCGAGCATCGCTTCAGCCGGCCAGACAACCATTTGGGGACGTGGCGAAGGAGAATCCCGGCCGCAGGTTTTTCACTTGACGATTCCCTCTTCCACGACACCCGGCTTGTATCGCATTACCGCCATGGGAAGAACCGCTGGCGGTGAAGTGCAATCGGAAGCGGTGGCGCTCGACGTGGAGCGGTCGCAGGATCCAGTACGGATATGGGCGGAGCCCGGCATCCTGCTGTTTGAACGTAGCGGAGACCAGATTCCGCTGCGAGTCATTGGTGCGTTTACCGGCGGGGGCCAAGAAGATCTCAGCAAATCCAGCAAGGTCAGGTACTCATCTGAAGACTCGCGAGTCGCCAGGGTCAACTCCGAAGGAATGGTCACCGCGATCAGTTCGGGCAGGACAAGCATCGAAGTGAGCATGGGCTCGGCCAACTACTCGATTCCCGTCAGAGTACCGTAGAAACGCGCAAGAACGTTGGTCGAATCGAAAAATGCCGTTTCGTGCGGCCGCCTTGGCCCAAGTGCTTCGTCTTTCTGAAGCTTCAGGCTATGAGGGGCCGAAGTATCTGCGTATGTTCCGGCTGGCAAATACAGTACATGGATTATTAGCTGCATACCACACAACTAGCCGTCCAAGCCTACGATAGAGGCACCCAGGGAAACCTTCCCAAGGCCGACCACCAACACTTGCGAATAGAATGTTCTCGGAAGAGGAGCGAATGGGTCATGCCCTTGCGATGCCTGAGGTTGACAGCGTTGATTTTGTTGTTCGCGCCTTTGGCGTTGGCGCAGTCCGACCGCGCCGAAACGTGGTCCTTTGCGGTTTCGGGTGACTCACGCAATTGCGGCGACGTGATTATGCCGACGATCGCCGCCAGTGTACTCAAGCAGAACAAGGTTGCCTTCTATTGGCACTTGGGCGACTTTCGCGCCATGACCGGGATAGACGAGGACATGAAGCAGCGCTACGGAAGCGGCTTATCGCTCAGCGACTACCGGCAGGATGCATGGGGTGACTTCCTCTCCCATCAGGTGGCTCCTTTCGACCCATTGCCAGTGTTTCTCGCCATTGGCAACCATGAAACCTACGGAGACAGGACACCGACAGAATATCTGGCTCAATTCAGCTACTGGCTAGACTCGCCTGAGTTGCATGACCAGCGAATCCAGGACAAGTTGCCTGACCAGTCCGTGAAGCCCTATTTTCATTGGCAAGAGCGAGGCATCGACTTCATTTCTCTCGACAACTCCCAGGAAGACGGTTTCGACGACATGCAATTGACATGGTTCGAAGGAGTGCTGGCGCGCGACCTCGCCGATCCGAAGGTCAAGACCATCGTCACCGGCATGCACCGTGCGCTTCCCAACAGCTTCGCCTGCGCTCATAGCATGAATGGGGATGTGGGCACCCCTGACCAGACGACCCTGCGCAAGGAAACAGTCAGCGGCCGCCGCGCATACAATGATCTGGCCAAGTGGCAGCAGGAAAGCGGCAAACACGTTTACGTGCTGGCCAGCCACTCCCACTTCTACATGGAAGACATATATGACACTGCCTACTGGAACAATCCGGCGCACGGCGGCATCGTTCTCCAAGGCTGGATTGTTGGAACTGCCGGCGCACGGCGTACCTCTCTGCCGTCAACCGTTCCCCAGGCGGTCTTGGACGAGCATCACGCCCGAACGGGGATCTCGGGGTATCTTCTGGGCACAGTTCATCCGGATGGAACCATTTCGTTCGAATATGAGGAGGTGAAGGAAAAAGACGTTCCGCAGGCGGTAAGAGCGAGCTTTGCGGGCGAGTACGTGAACGGCAAGTATTGTGGGAACTTTACAACCTGGTGTTTCGAGCAGAATGCGAACTATTCTGCCGCCCCAGTGCGAGTCCCTCCTTCATGCAACGAAAAATAGACGCGCAATGAAATTCTCAATGCAGAAGCCGCTGAAGAACTTCATCAATTCATGACTTTTCAAGTTCTTGTGCCAGCATTTCAACTGTGGCGATGCGAGCAAAGCGCCGGCGCAGTGCGTACTCGGTTCGTTCCCGGATTGCGTCTACGCCAAGTTCCTCCCCTGGCCGATCGTGATTGGGAATGGGGAACGTCATCGTAGCCTCAGTGACAAAATCGACTGCGTAGCCAAGGTCGGCGGCCACCCGCGCTGACGTCTCACAGCATTGTTCCATCTGGATACCGGTGATGACCACTCGCCGCACTCCTTTTTCCATCAGCAATGCCGCCAAACCCGTGCTGGTAAAGACGTTACGAGTGTCCTTAACGAGGACGGGCTCAGAAGGCCGCGGCGAAAGAAAATCCATCAGCTTGAAATGCGGGCTGGTCTTCTCAAAGCCCGGATCGCTGTCGGTGTGCAGAAAATAAAAAACTGGAAGGCCATGCCTTCGGTACAAAACCACCAACTCGCCCACGTTCTCTTCGAAGTTGTGGTTGTTTCTAAGCTGCCACTTGTTTGTGGCTTTGAATGAATCCTGCGCGTCAATGACGAGCAGAGCAGACTGTTGAATTGGGACCTGATCGGAATGGAGCATTAGCCGGCTTCCTCACTGTTTCAGATTTGTCGATTCAACCTTCGCCATGCCAACTTCCGCAAACGAGAAGCGGTTGACGACATTCTCCCATTTTTTCCCGTCAACCTCTACGTAAGGATAGACAAAGTAATTCAGCGGCTCACCGGCTTGTGGCGGACTCAGTCGTATATCACGGCCCATCGAAAACTGCACACGGTTCGCATCGTAGGCGCCAAAGTAATAGTCCTTCTTCGACGGGTCTTTCCAGGCTTCGGAGATATCCACCGGCACCCATCCGTACTCCGCGTCGTAAAATTCGGCCCAGCAGTGATACCCGGCAATCTCGCCGGTCGCTTTGTTCACCGGCAGCGAAAATCCGATCTCAAAGCGCGCGGGAATATGCTGCGAGCGCGCCATGGAGGTGAACACAGAATGGAAATCAGTACAATTCCCGCGCTTCAAATCGCAGGCCCATTCGGCATCGCCTCGTCCCCAACCGGTGTCCGACTTGTCGTAGCGCATCGTGGCTAATACGTAGTCATAGAGGCTGCGGGCGCGGTCAAGAGTGCTGGTGTGTCCTGCGACCTGCAGCGCGGCAATCTCGGCCAGCTTGCCGGTAACCGGCACAAGCGTATCCGGACCGAGATACTCGCTGGTTTCCTTCGACGATGCGTAAGACAGCTTTGGCTGCACCCCATCACTGCTCGGAGCTATGCGTTCATGGCGGACAACGCGATATTCTACGTCGAACTGATATTCTTCCCTTGCCTCCTTGGGTGCCACTGCGCTAAACACGGTGTCACCATATTTCGACTCCCGAGTTTTCTTCAACGGAAGGTCACCCTTTGCAGAGACTATCTGCACATCCTGAAACTGGTCCGAATGTGCCCGTGGGAACCAGATCTGGACCTTTTGGCCCGGTTGAATATTGCGCACAGTGAATCCGTAGTGAAACGTGAATTGGCGGGTCTGCTGCCCAAACGCGGACAGCGACAGAAAAAACAATTGGGCAGCCAGGAAGCGCTTTCGCATCTCTCACAACTCCCGAAAAGCGGCTGGAGGCAATATCGCCGCAGGTTTTCGCGGAGTCAACGCTGCTCATGGCCAGCCAGTGACCTCATCGGGCTTCTGCTTTCTTCGAGCCCGCGTGTATCCGCGTCCATCTGCGGCGAAGTTGCTGTTTAAGCGGCTTTCGCCTGCATCATCTTGCGGAACATGGCCATGCGCTCCTGCATTTCTTTCAGGCGTTGCGGCCCTTCTTTGTGCCGCATGATCAACGTTTCCACATTCCCATACATTTTGGGGGCCATGAATTTTTCGCGCAGTTCCTTCAGGAAGGGCTCAATCTTGGCGAAGATCACGAACATCTCACCGGAAAAGCTTCCTTCCATGAAAAGTTCTTCGTTCACAGTGCCATGCAACACCAAGCCCGCGGCCATTTCCCAATAACCGCTCACCTGGCGCATCCAGGCGTTCTCCTGCGTGCCCATTGCCATGCCAATTTTCGCAAAGTCCTCGACGGACTCGGGGTTAAATGTCATCCACCAGTTGCGGGCCTTGCGCATCTCCGCCTCGCGGCGCAGATCGTAGAGTTTAAGGATCAGTTCAGCATCAGCTTGCGTCGGCTTGTCAGCCATGTTTGTTCTCCTCTTAGGTTGATTTTAAGAATGTCGTTCGGGATAGTACTCAGACCTCCTAGTTGATGAGCGGATCGAACAGAGGATTCAACGTCCACCGCGACATTAACTGAGCGTTAACCTTCGGTTCGAGCATCCTCAAATCGTGGCCCCGCGTGGCCGCCTTCGGGCGGCTATAATGGCGCATGGCCCTCGCCGCAGGCACCAAGCTTGGCCCCTATGAAATTCAGTTGCCCCTCGGCGCAGGTGGCATGGGCGAAGTCTATCGCGCACGAGACACGCGGCTTGACCGCACTGTGGCGGTTAAGATCCTGCCGTTTCATCTTTCCGATAATCCCGAGGCCAAGCAGCGTTTTGAGCGGGAAGCCCGCGCCATTTCCTCGCTGAACCATCCCCATATTTGCGTGCTGCACGACGTGGGTTGCCAGGATGGCACCGACTATCTGGTGATGGAGTACGTTGAGGGGGAGACGCTTGACAGTCGATTGCAGAAAGGGCCCCTTGCGCTAAAGCAGGCGCTGGAGTGCGGGATTCAAATTTGCGATGCGCTAGAAAAAGCCCATCGCGTCGGCATTGTGCACCGCGATCTGCAGCCTGCAAACATCATGCTGACCGCGTCCGGGGCCAAGCTGCTGGACTTCGGCCTGGCAAAACCCTCAGCCATGGTCAATGCTCAGGCCTTGACCGAAACGGGCCGCCTGACGCCCTCGACAC
>JBEKOS010000363.1:0-5129 GCA_049521535.1 Terriglobales bacterium
CAGGCTGCAAAATTTGGGGCTTGAGGATAGACCAACACGACTCAAGTCCACGTTCAACGCGGTGAGCCAGGTGGTGAATCCGAAAGATCCGGGAACTGAGTGGTTTTCGGAAACTTGGTTAAGTGGATGGTCTGAGTTCGGTCAGGCTGTCTGAAGAAAGTCGCACCTTGGTCAAACATTTCGCTTTCAGGAGAATGACTATGATTCGTAGCCGAGTATTCTTGTTGTTGGTTCTTTGTCTGTCGCTGATGCCATTGGCATTTGCGCAGACGTCAATCCAAACCCCCTCCGCCAGCGCCGGCACTCAGGGCAAAAGTTCGGCTGTTCTGCCTGCCACCATAACCGGTTCCGGAACCACCGACTACGTTGCCCTGTGGACCAGCAGCACGGCCCTGGGCAACTCGGCCATTTACCAGAAGGGAACCGACGTGGGCATTGACAACACCACGCCGGCTTGGGCGCTCGACGTGACCGGATACATTAACGCCAGTAGTGGCTACAAAATTGGAGACCAAAACGTGCTCACTACGCCCGGGGGCACAACCGATCTCAATCTGGCTGTGGGCCTGGACGCGCTGTTAGACAACACCACCGGAAAAGACAACACGGCCACTGGAATTGGCGCGCTTGAACACAATACCAGCGGGTCTGAAAACACCGCCAGCGGCACCGGAGCGCTCCAAACCAACACCACCGCGAGTGCCAATACGGCCACCGGCGACAATGCGCTCCAAGCCAACAGCACCGGGGCCAGCAACACGGGCATCGGCTATGTCGCGCTCGAGCACAATACCACCGGGTCTGACAATACGGCCGTCGGCAACGGCGCGCTCTACCTCAACACCACCGGGGGCAATAACATCGGCATCGGCTACTTTGCCGGCGAGGATGTTTCCGATGGCAACAGCAATAACATCGAAATCGGTAACGTTGGATCTTCCACCGACAGCGGCGCCATCCGCATAGGTAGCCCGGCAATTCAAACCTCATTCTTCGCCGCAGGCATCTATGGCGTTTCCTCCGGCAGCAATTCCGCCATCCCCGTTCTAGTGGATTCCAGCGGCCAGTTGGTTACCGTGAGTTCCTCGCGCCGATTCAAGGAAGATATCCAGGACATGGGCGATGCCAGCAGCGGCCTGATGCGCTTGCGCCCGGTCACTTTCCGTTACAGGAAGCCGCTGGACGACGGTTCGCAGCCCGTCCAATATGGCCTGATTGCCGAAGAAGTAGCCGAGGTCTACCCCGGCCTGGTGGCCCATTCGGCGGACGGCCAGATTGAGACGGTGAAGTATCAGTTGCTGGATCCGATGCTGTTGAACGAAGTGCAGCGCCAGCAAGCTGCAATCCGTGACCTGCAGGAACGGCTGAGCCGGATGGAGGCCGCGCTAGCCGCAGCTTCCGGCACCCCAGGCGCTCGTTAAAGAAAAGGGAGTGCGAAGCTGTGAGGCGCAGCATATGTGGATCTTTGGGGAAACTGATCAACCAGACTATTTCGTCCCTGTGCACACCTTCCATAGACTTGCGACTTGCTGCATCACATGGCCGCTATTCCGGACGCTGGCTGGTGTACTCGCCCACCTGCCGGTCTAGCCCTTCAACCACCGTTGGGGAGGGTTCGCGGAGGCACCACATTCCGCAGCCTTCTCCATTCAGTGAGTATTACGGAGACTCTAATTAGGTTCTTCCCATCTGCGATTTAATCGAGACGCCTCGACGCGACTGCGCCATAACACAACACAACAACTTTATTAAGGTTATGTGCCAGAGTCAGCGAAATACTGGATAACTTGTGGCGGAGGGAGAGGGGGACTGGGTCGCGGTAGGGACGGCCATCGCTGACCGCCCCCCGCACAGATCCGTACGGGCACTGCTAATGCATACGGCTCCTACCTCGGATGCGTGGCGTCGAAGCGCACGCTGGGGTAAGGATGGATCAATCGCGGATGCGGTAACCAGCGTTCACAAAGCTGGCCCATGCGGGCGGGGTTCAACCGACCTCGCTGGCTGCGACGCTGGAGAGCGCGCCGCCAGTAGCGGCCGAGCTGAAAGCGAAACCGGTGGAGACTCGCCCAGTTTCCCGGCACCGCATGGTACTGGTAGAAACCGTTGAGCACACGGGTGAGCCATTCACCCACCTGCGGCACCGGCTCGTGCATCCGCGCTCGAAGGGTCCGCTTCACCTGCCGCAGCTTTGCTTCCAAGCGCTTCCTAGCCGTCTGCCTCCGGATGGTGAATTTGCCCGCGTTGTTCATCCCGCAATAATGCGTGAATCCCAAAAACGTGAAACTCTCTGGTTTGCCTTCCCCACGGGATAGCCGGTTGCTCCGGGCGAACCTGCCAAATTCAATCAGCCGAGTTTTCTCAGAATGCAGATCGAGTCCAAACTTCGTCAACCGGGCGCGGAACTCCAACAAAAACCGTTCCGCCTTCGCTCATGCAGCCTCCGGGCACTTGAGGCGAAAGGCAATAAACGGAGGATTACTCCGCTGCCAAGCGCAGACTGCCAAGAAGAGTCGGGTGGCTGCGAAAAAGGTCATTTCGTATGCGAGCCGCAATTCGGACGCGATCGCAGGGGCAACGCAGTTCCGGCCGCTCCGAGTTGAAACGGCCATAGCGAAAATCGTCACCATGTCATGGCCCTGCGATACCTGCCAAACATTGTGGCTGGTGTTCGCTGCTCGCTCAATCTCAGATGCCAAATCAGCCTCGGTCAACCCAAATCGTGGATTTTGGAAGAGCACTTCATGGCACATCTTGCGAGGGTCGCATTGAATGGCGGCGACGCTTATATCGATGAATGCGCGGAAGTTCAATGGCTTGAAGTCGATTGTCCAATTCCTTGTTTTGGCGATCCACCGTAGGTACCCCAGAGATCTTGCTGCATGCGCAATCGCGCCGGAAGGCGCAATGCCAAAAGACTCTATCTTCACGGCGTGTTCGTTTAACACCTTCTCGACGGCAAGTTCGTCGCCCTGTTCGCGCTCACGAAGAAACGGGACGGCCTGATCTTTGCAAATTGATTCTCGACGAATTTTTCCCTCCGAACTAATTCCTTCTCCTGGATTACGCTCCATATCCCGCGCGGCGCAACGCCTCCTCGCACGCGCTGGCAAGGGCCGGCAAGTCGCTTTGCACGATGTCCCAGAGTCGGTCCTCGCGGATCGGGTGGTGCTCATGGCGCAGCCGATTACCGAGTGCCCGCAGGTTCTCCCGCCGGTGGCGGAACGAATTTTCGAACTGCGGTTTCTTCGTCAAATCAGCTTAATGCGTATTAGGATCGTCCACGGTCAGCCCTTCCGCCTGAGCAGCCGTGTTTAGGTCAATATCTGCTGAGATCAATATGGGCAGAGGCTGATTGGTTGCCTGTCCAACCGCGGCATACGCCAAGTAAACTTGCACCGCGGCGGCAAGCTGAACGGCATCATAGCCCCGCAGGGCATGCTTTTCTGCCAGTGCCTCCGCTCGGGACACGAGGACCGACGTCACTTCGATAACGTCGTAGTCGGAGTCAAATTTCGAGCGCAAACTCGCGAGTGCCGCATCTGCGATGGCGGGAGTGAGATCTCCGTTTTTCTTCCTTCGAGTAATCGCGGAAACCAGTTCAACGAGTGTAATTCGCACGACATAGAGCCGATTTTGAGCCGCAGGATCCGCCACGCTCTGTACCCAGGGCGTACCGATTTCTGTCACATAGCGCTTGGCGAGCGCGCTGGTGTCAAAGAAATATGCGGCCATGCGCGCCTCTAGCGCCGTTCCTCGATGACTGTGTGCGATAGTGGCTTCCCTTTGATCTCAACGGGCGCAACGCGTGAGCGTCCTGCCGGATTGCTGGGGACATTTATTAATAGACCGGAGGCGCGCAATTTCGCCATGGCAGTCTCCTCGCCGGAATCGGAAAGGGAATCTAGGGCGGTGCGGACACGCTCCCGTTCGGGCGGCGACATGCTCTTCACTGCTTCGATCACCTCGAGCACGCTCATGGAAAACCTCCCTTAAATATTATCACCGTGCTAACACTGTCAAAAGTGGCGGAAACGCTAGAAGCGCTCAAACCCCAGGAGTTGTGGCTCAAGTACGGAATAGGCACACGAGTATTGTTAAATGATTGATAATAAACAGGTTATTCTGGCGGAGGGAGAGGGATTCGAACCCCCGGTAGAGTTTCCCCTACAGCGGTTTTCAAGACCGCCTGTTTCAACCACTCACACATCCCTCCGCAATGGTTGCCTGCTGTTGGCTCTCGGCTCTCGGCCGGAACGTGGCTGAGTTCAGTATAATTCAGCCCAGAATTTCGGGCCGCTTCAGCTCGGCCCGGCCTAGGGTGTTAAACGATAATCTAAATTTCCACATCGTCATCCGAGAGGAAGCGCGGGACGGCTCGCGATGAAAGCAGGGTCGTATAATCGACCACGTATGACGCTGTCTGCGGGCATGAGGCTCGGACCATATGAGATTGTTGCTCCCCTGGGCGCCGGCGGAATGGGCGAGGTCTACCGGGCACGCGACGCGCGACTCAACCGCGATGTTGCCATAAAAATTTTGCCTGCGGGCCATTCCAGCGATCCCGAGCGCCTGCGCCGTTTCGAACAGGAGGCGCGGGCCACGGCAACACTGAACCATCCCAATATCCTGGCAGTGTTCGACATAGGCTGGCAGGATGGCGCTCCTTATATCGTTTCCGAACTGCTGGAGGGCGAGAGCCTGCGCGTTCGGCTGCGTGGCGGCCCTTTGCCCGTGCGCAAGGCGCTCGAATACGCGCAGCAGATGGCCCGCGGTCTGGCCGCCGCCCACGGACGCGGCATCCTTCATCGGGATCTGAAGCCGGAAAACATCTTTCTCACGCGCGACGGTCACGCAAAAATACTTGACTTCGGCCTGGCCAAGCTGATCTTGCCGGAACCCGCCGCCGGCATGGGTTTTGCCGACACCCTGGACGCCGCCACCAATCCGGGGATTCTCCTCGGAACCGTGGGCTATATGTCACCCGAGCAATTGCGCGGGACGGCCGTTGATGGCCGCTCCGATTTGTTTTCCTTCGGCGCGGTGCTCTACGAGATGCTCAGCGGGCGACGGGCGTTTCATGGCGGAACTACCGCCGACACCGTCAGCGCAATCCTGAAGGACGATGC
>JBEKOS010000364.1:0-5126 GCA_049521535.1 Terriglobales bacterium
ATCTTGTTTCCCTTCGAGTCGGAAAAGTACATCAAGGAAACGATCTTTTCTAGGGGAACAATCTCGTGGTATTCCACCGCATTCCAGAACTCCTGCCCATCCGGCGACTTCATGCAGCAGAGGAATTTTCCTCCAACGCGAAAATCCATCTCGCAAACGGGCGCAGTAAAGCCCTTCGGTCCCCACCACTGCATAATGTATTTCGGGTCTGTCCACGCCTTCCAGACCAACTCGCGTGGGGCATCAAAAACTCTTGTGACAACCATCCGCTCTGTCTCGTTAACTATGTTTTTTGTCATCTCTCACCCCCGTTTTTTTCATTTCGTTCACAACCACTTCCAGCTTGTCGAAACTCTCTTCCCAGAATCGGCGATAGCTGATCGCCCAGTCGCTGACCTTCTTGATCGCCGCTGGCCTGAGCGTGCACACACTCTCCCGTCCACGCTTCGTCTTGATCACAATCCGCGCCCGCACCAGGTAGGCAATGTGTTTTGAAATCATCTGTTGTGAGAGTGCAAACGGTTCCGTCAATCCATGCACAGAGGCAGGCCCATGGGAGAGTCGTTCGATCATCGCCCGGCGGGTTGGATCAGACAGAGCCGCAAAGGTTATATCTAACTTATCCACAACCATAAGGTAGTGAATTATTCCGTCGATGTCAAGGTTTCGCCAAATGGAACTGGAGGTCAATGCGGTTGGGGACGGGTAGAACGTATGGCGTGGAATTTCGGACGGCTAGCGAGGCGTTTAGGTCTGCAGAGGATTGCGCATTGGACAACCTCAGCAGTACCGGCTTCCGGGCGACGGAGCGACCAATCGAAGTTGACCTGGCTGCGTTATCACTAAAGGATCTCGGCTTTAACGACGACCCTTCTGGGTTCCTTAAACCGAGCTGGGAGCAGATTCATACGGTCGCTCGCGGTTTTGGTCTTCAGCTATGCCCCTGTGATGTAGGGCCGGAGTTGTTCCTGCAATACAAAGTCGAACCAAAGGACGCGCAGTGGCATCCCGAGAATGCGTGGCTTGAGCTTAATGTGCCATGGAGCCGATTCGCGACCGCGCGGGTCGGTTCTGCGTATTCGCAGTGATACAGCGATACAAATCTGGAAAGCTCCTGTTGCACGGATAGCCAATACGCGAGAAATCTGGAAAAAGTCCTCCTGAGGGCTACAAGGACGAGCGTTTCGTCTTTGTCAGGGATGACACCGGCCCGTCTCCGTGGACGCTTTCATCGAATCCTTCTCAAGGCTGCTTCCAAGTCCTGAACAAGGTCGCGCTTATCCTCGATCCCGACTGAGAACCTAACCAAGCCGTCAGACAAGCCCGCGGCTTCGCGTTCTTTCTTTGGTATGGAGGCGTGAGTCATACTTGCAGGATGGTCCACCAATGCTTCGACGCCTCCCAGGCTTTCAGCGAGCGAGAAAACCTTGAATGACGAAATGAGCCTCTTCGTCTGGCTTAGCGACAACCGAAATTCTGCCGACACGATGCCACTAAACCCGCTCATTTGTTTTCTGGCAATTTCGTGATTCCTATGGGTTCTTAGTCCCGGGTAAGATACGCTCTTGACTCTCGGGTGTCGCGACAGAAACTCAGCGACAGCGAAGGCATTTTCCTGATGCCTTTCCATTCTGACAGCCAGGGTCTTCAGGCTGCGGCTGAGCAGCCAGGCGTCAAAGGGACTGGGATTAAGGCCCAAGGCCTTACGCGCAAAGTCCATTTTTTCTTTAAGGGCCTTGTCATTGGTAGCGGCCACCCCCCCGATCAGGTCCGAGTGGCCGCCAAGATATTTTGTCGAGCTGTGCAGCACCAGGTCGGCGCCCAGATTTAAAGGCTGCTGAAAATACGGGGAAGCAAACGTATTGTCCACAATTGAAGTTACGCCATGTAGCCTGCACATCGCGGCAATGGCTTGAATGTCAATTATCTTCAAAAGCGGATTTGTCGGCGACTCCAGCAAGAGCAATGCCGGATGACGCGCCAGCGCCGCTCCCACGACTCGCAAATGGTTGAAGTCCAACTGCCTGAATCGAACCCTGAATTTTTCGAAAACCTGTTTGAACAGCCGATATGTGCCGCCATACAAGTCGTTGATTGCCACCACTTCATCGCCGGCTCTTAAGGTCGAGGTAATCGCGGTAATCGCTCCCAGACCGGACGAGAACACGGTTGCGTAGCGGCCGTCTTCCAAAGCTGCCAGGGTTTTTTCCAAATTTGTGAAGTTGGGATTGCCGGCCCTCGTATAGTCATACCCCTTGGAAATGCCCGGTGAACTTTGGACGTAGGTCGAGGTCAGGTAGATGGGCGGGACAATCGCACCCGTCGATGCGTCCGGCTGCTGGCCTACGTGCAGGGCTTTGGTGGAGAATTTCATGTCAGTCATTGGGGAAACCGTTCCTTGCCAGCCAATCGTTGTTATAGAACTTGCTCAAGTACTTAATTCCGCCGTCAGGAATCATGGCGACAATTAGTGATGGATCATAAAGGGATTCGGCCTGTTTCAGGGCTGCCCAGACATTTGCGCCAGAACTGCCTCCAGCCAGTATGCCCTCCTCGTTCGCCAATCGCCGCGCGGTCGAGAATGCGTCCCAGTCGCTGAATTGATACATATCGTCAACTACGGAAAAATCCATTGCCCGGGCCAGATGGTCCTCGCCAACTCCCTCGACATGGTATGTGCAGCGTGCGTCAGTGAGGATTCTGCCTGTCTTGAAGTACTCATAATAGATGGAACCGACTGGGTCGGGCATAATGACCTTGATTGCCGGATTTTTTTCTTTGAGGTATTTGCCGATACCGCTGACGGTTCCGCCCGTGCTGCCGCTAGCTACGAAATGCGTGATTCTGCCTTGGGTTTGCCGCCAGATCTCGGGTCCGGTCGTCAGGTAATGGGCCTCGGGGTTTTTCGGGTTATCGTACTGATCGATCCTGAAGCTGTTCGGCGTCTTTTCCACAATGGACTTGGCCACATTTACATAATGTTCGGGTGAATTTGGCGGAGCTGAGGTTGGGGCGATCACCACCTCTGCGCCGTAGGATTTCAGCGCGTCTTGTTTTTCCTGGCTGACCTTATCCGGCATGGTCAAAATGGCCTTATAGCCTTTGATCGCGGCAATCATAGCGACGGCGGCGCCAGTGTTGCCCGAGGTATTTTCTACAATGGTCCCGCCCGGCTTGAGCAGGCCCGTGCTTTCGGCATGCTCGATGATATGTTTCACAATTCGGTCTTTAATGCTACCGCTGGGATTGAGAAATTCCAGTTTTACCCAGATTTCGGCACTGGGATTCGCGGGCAGCTTTTGCAACCGAACCAAGGGTGTATTACCGATGGAGTCCAAAATTGAGATCGTGTTCATGATGGATGAATTAGACAATGGCGGATTTTGCTTTCGGAGCTATTATTGCCCAGGCGCCAGATTGACGTGCAGGCAAAACAATCTCCCGGCCCCAGTCCTTGGCGAGCGCCGCCTCACTCAGGGGCGCCGTTTCTGAGGAGCTTTCGCGAGGCCGGTCCTTGAGAATTGTTTTGAGCGCACGCCGCGCCGACGGCAGATGCACCGGCCCAGGGAGCCGCAGGTTTCCGCTTGCATCAATGATCGCCTCGACCGTCTGAATCATTGTCCCTGCCTCTCTGCCGCAGTTTACAACAATGCACGCTCAGTGGTCGCTCCGGCGGGAGTGCGATTCCCCTGCTCGCCTACAGATAAAACTGTAGACACAGCGATCACCGGGAATCCACCCGATTCCCCCGCCGTTCAACGCCCTCCGCAAATCCGCTGTAGATAATTTTGCAGCTAGAGGCGAGCCGAGCGCCCATCAGAAGAAGGGGGAAGGCTGGTGCGGCTCAGTCCCAGGAAGTCATATACCAATAGACGTATTCTGGTATACTCGTGACGTGGATCGGCCACTGCAATGGATTGCTTCCAGCCGCAAAGACCTGCGCCGCTTTCCGCGCGAAGTCCGGCGCGAGATCGGTCAGGCCCTCTACGCTGCCCAGCAGGGCGATACCGATCCTGCGGCCGAGCCAATGAAGGGATTTGGCAGGGCCTCTGTGATTGAGATCGTTGCCCGCGATGAAGGCGGCACATCGCAGAGGCAGGAGCATAGCAATGAAAACCAATAAAAACGCTTCAGTCGAAAAAAGCTGCGGTAACGTTTTTGCTGACCTAGGTCTGCCCCACCCGGAAAAGGAACTCCTCCGCGCCAAGCTTACGCTTGAAATTTACAGGCTGATCAGAAACCGCAACCTGACGCAGAGCGAGGCGGGGAAGATCCTTGGCATCCGGCAACCGCATGTTTCAGCGTTGATGCGCAACCGTTCGGGCACGTTCTCGGTGGAGCGGCTGATGGAATTTCTCGCGCTCCTCGGTCAGGACGTTAGGATCAGTGTTAAGCCGGCGCACAAGGTTCGTGGTGAAGTATCAGTCGTGGCCTGATTGCTCCGAAACTATCCATCAAGGTTGACTGAATGGATACGGCTGACTGCTGATGACTGTATCCGTATCCGCTTTCCCCGACCATTATCTGTCCGACAGTAGGCCTCGCTAAGGTTCCCTCAGACCAGCCAGTGCCGCAGCACAACCAGGCAAAATATCGCATACCCGGCCACGACGATCTCGCAGGCCGAAGCTGCCAACAGCAGACGTCGCGAAAAGCGAGTGGGCGCCAGGAAGGCACTGACTAAGAAGGCGAGCGCAAACAGAGGCGTTCCCAGGACCCTGGGCAATCCGAGGAGGTCAAGAACCACCCACCTTGCATGATCGGCCCTTACGGTGAGTGCCGCCACCGGGCCTGTGGCCGCCAGCGCCAATGCGGCAAGCGAAAACACCAGCCAGAATTTCCCAATTGGCCGCAGCCAAAACAATCCGACTGCCGTTGGCACTAGCGCGAGAACGCCGAAGATCCCAAGAAAGAATAGAAGATCACCGAAGGCCTGCATGCCACCGGAGGCGGGATCGTTTGGGATGAGAAACTGGCGGACAAATGCCGCGGCTCCAGCCGCCAGCAGCGCCGCGAGGTAACCGGCGAGAACAGCGCCGAGCTTGGCACGACGATTCACCGCTCAACCATCATATTTTGGCGGGAATCAATTGCACAAAGTTTGTTTTCAAAGTGCATTTACTAAA
>JBEKOS010000365.1:0-5822 GCA_049521535.1 Terriglobales bacterium
GCGAGGTCCCGAATCTCCATGTTCTGAATTCCTCTGTCCGCCAGCATAACCCAATCCCTTTCGCCACAGATCGCCGCAGATGAACGCGGATCGGAAGAAAACCTCTTCACCGCAGGGGACGCAGAGAACGCAGAGGTAAAACGAAGAGTAACAAGTCAGCGACCTGGCTACTTGGAAATCAGCCGGCGAGAAGACGAGATAACGCCATCTATTGAGAGTTGTTGGGTACGGCAATGGACGGGCCGCTACGCGCCGCGCCCATGCTCATGATGTGCGGCGTGATCACCAGCAGCAGTTCTTCGTCGTCCGTCTGCTTGGTTCGGTTGCTGGTGAGGGTGCCTAGCACCGGCAGATTGTGAATGCCGGGAATGCCCTGCAGCGATTGCATCTCAGACTGCGTGGTCTCGCCGGCGATCACCGCAGATTCGCCGTCCATCACCGTGACTATGCCCTTATAGCTTTGATTGGAAAGAATCGGCACGCCGTTGACCGAACCTCCCGCCAGCGCCCGCATCTCCAGCTCCAGATCAAGCGTGACGTCGTTTGCGCCGTGGATCGCAGGCTTTGCTTTAAGGGTAATGCCCAGGTCCTCGTAGCTGAAGGAAGGGTATGCGAGCAGGGCGTTGCTTTGGCCGAGGCCAGCGCCGGTCGGGCCGAGCAGGCTGGCAATTTGCGACGGAATGTTCACGGCGTTTGAGTAGGATGCATTCATCACCGGATAGCGCGTACCCACGCGAAAGGTGGCGGCATTGCCCTGGGCGGCATGCAGGGACAGTTTTTCAAGTGAGGTAACGCGCGAGTCACTATAGCTGAAATTGAGCGTGGTGGGGGGGATGCCTACTCCGGTCAGAGTTTTTCCGCCGCCAAAGGTGGCCACCGGATTCTGAAAGAGCGAATTCTGTTGCTGCTGAATCTGGGCGATCAGCGCGGCAATGCTGGATGCCGCGTTGGCGCTGTTCAGGCCGCCGGAGGTTATCAGTTGGCTGATCAGTTGCTGGATGTTGGTGTTGGAGAGCGCTGCCAGTGCCGCCTCAGGAATATTGAAAGCGCTGAACTGCAGCGGCAGGCTGACGCCCATGTTGCGCATCATCTGATGGTTTACGGCGAAGACCTCCAAGTCGATCATGACCTGCGGCTTGCCCGACCACAACGATTGCAGGAAGCGGGTGGCCGCTTCCACCACCGGCGCCGGGCCGCGCACCGTGATGCTATTGTTGGCAGGCGCCGCTTGCACAAAACGGATTTCGAAGAGGGTCCGCAGGGCATTCACTATGTCGGTCAGTTCCTGCGGCGAGTTAATGTCCGGCAGGTAATAGGTCCGGAGCACATAATGCTCGAATTCCTTGTGGTTCTTGCTGGTGTCGGAGGCCACCATGACCTCGCCCCAATTCTTGGCCGTCCAGAAACAGCGTGACACCAGAGCAATGGCGTCCATAGCCTGGTTGAAGGTAACGCGATCCAAATCGAGCTTCATATTGCGGCTGGGAGTCGAATCGTCGAAGGAGACCTTGATGCCGAAGGCCTTGCCCACCTGGGTGAATGCGTCGCGCGTATTGCCATTGATTTTCAGCGATTGCAGGCCGGCAGCCGGCTGAAGCGCTTCCGGTTCGTCGTCAGCCCGGGTTTGAATGTAGCTGGGCGCCGGCGGGGCGGCAATATCGGCAATCTCGCGCAGCCGGTCCCAGGCGAACTGGTTGCTTCCATCCATTTCCAGGGCCTTGCGGAATTCAGCGGCAGCTTCCACGGTGCGGTTCTGCAGCACCAGGTCATTGCCGCGCTGAATGTGTTCGAAGGCCAGTTGCTGGCGCAACAATTCGCGCTCGGTCAGAAATTCGGCATCCCGCGGGACCTGGCCTACCGCCTCGTTTACGGCTTTAAGCGCGGGCTCGAACAGTTCCTGCTTTTTCAGGTTCTGGCTGTTCTTATAGGCGGCAAGTCCTTTCTTGAAGTCTTGGGGCGATACGCCGCATTCAGTGGCGCTTTTACCCTCGCACAGCCCCGAGCTTGGAGCGGTTTCTGTGTCGTTTTCAGGCGGTTGGCCGGCTGGCGGCTTCGCTGCCGGAGTTGCTCCCGGAACCGCGGCTGGCGCCTTGGGGATCGGCGCTGCGGCAGGCGCCGCCGCCGGCGCTGGCGGAGCAGGCGGGGATGTAGTGGTCTGCGCCCAACCTGAGCCCAGCATCAATCCCAACATGACCGTGAAAAGCGGCAAGCGCATGATATATACAAGTTTAGACGTGGCAAACAGCCGGGGGCAATCAATCGCAGTGTACTTTCCCTTCGGTCTCTTTTCCGTGGCCGCGACGGAGGTGCGAACCTGCCATTTCAACCTGCGGTGCCGGGGTATGGGCGGCCCTTTGGCGCCAATCGGCGTTTTCCGCTTTACCCGCCGACCCGGCCGTGTTAGGATTCGCAAATTCCGAGTTTCTTTGCCTAAAGCGCGATGCGGTGCCCGTATTTGGGACGTTCGATGGACTGAAAGGTTCGGCTTTAACATACGGAAGGACCGCTTTCTTTGTGGTACGATAGGAACTCAACTGGGGGTAGTGACTGCGATGAACCAAGACGACCGGATCAGCCTTCCAAATCCCGAAACTGACGAAGCCCAGAGCGTTAGGAAGCCGTACCACAAACCGGTGGTGCGCTACGAACAGGTTTTCGAAACTTCGGCGATATTCTGTGGTAAGAACATTGGCGGGGGTGGTGGCTGCCGCTCCGTCCCGAGAACTTCCTAAGGGCAGTCCAGGAAAACATGAATTCAGGCGCTGCCTTGGAGGAATTTTCCATTGAAATTGGCGGCATGGCGGCTTTGGTGCGTACCAGCAGCCTGGAATTTGCCGGCCTCTTAAAGCGCCGCTATGGAAGCTTCGCCATTCCGCCGGTGGCCGAGCCAATGGTGCTGTTGGACATTGACCTTTCCCCGCCCGCTCCGATCAGCGAAGAAGAGAGACTGAGGGACCTGAGTGTGCGCCTTGAATCAGGGCACTGGATTATGGAGCGCGGCGACTTCAAGGCCGAATGGGACCCGGAATGCCGCCGGGGAAGGGTTCGTCAGGCGCTGAATCCCTACGGCATTGATGCCGTGTTGCGAATCATGCATACGCTTATCCTGGCTCGCGAGAATGGCTTTCTGCTTCACTCCGCCAGCGCTGTTCGCAATGGGCGTGCGTTCCTGTTTACAGGCGTCTCCGGCGCTGGCAAGACCACGATCACCAGGCTGGCGCCGCCTGACGTCACGCTGCTTACCGATGAAATTTCCTACGTTAAGCGTTCCGCGTTGCCCAGTTCGCCTTCCGCGATAGAAGCCGAACCCGAAACGGAAAACGCGGAACATGCCACGAAAAACGTTTTCTATGAAGCTTTTGGTACGCCGTTTTCCGGAGAGCTGGGAGTGCCGGGAGAGAACGTCCGTGCCCCCCTGGGCGCGCTTTTTCTATTGGCGCAGGCGCCCGCGAGTTGCCAGGAAAACAAAATAGAGCGCATCAGCAAGGGCGAAGCGGTGCGCGGGTTGTTGCGCAACATCTTGTTTTTTGCCCAGGATCCGAAGCTGGTGCGGATGGTGTTTCAGTCGGTGGCTGATTTCGTGAGCCGGGTGCCGGTGTTTCGTCTCCATTTCACGCCGGATGCCCGTGTATGGGAGTTGATTGCATGAGCCCGCTTTACCCGGTGCGCAGCCGGCACCTTGCGGCCCGCATGTTTGAAGGTGAAATGATGATCATGTCATCAAAGGATTCCACGCTCTTTAACCTTGATGATGTGGGCTCGGTCATCTGGGCGGCGGCGGATGGGCGGACTTCGCTCGAGGAGATTGTCGCGGACAAGGTTTGCACCCAATTTGACACTACGCCGGAAGTGGCGTTTCCGGATGCCGAGAGCTTTGTCAGGGAATTGGCAGCGCTCGGCATTTTGGAGCTTCCCGAGGCGCCGATTGAAGAAGTAAACCAGTCGCCCGTAGCCAGTAACCAGTCGCCAGTGAAAAGCGAGCCGACAGCCGGGAGCCGCGAGCAGGGGGGTAAATGAGCAGCTTGATGGACGAGTTGGGCCGCCGCGCCCACGAGCTTGGAGTCCCAGTCCAGGTCCACATGGATCTCACCTATCGCTGCAACGAGCGGTGTGTCCACTGCTATCTCGACCACGACGATCACGGGGAAATGACCACCGAGGAACTGCGCGATCTGTTGCGGCAGTTAGCGGATGCCGGAGTCTTCTTCCTGACGTTCAGTGGCGGCGAGGTCCTGATGCGGATGGATTTCTTCCCCATCCTCGAGTACGCCTGTTCGCTGATGTTTTCCGTAAGAATCAAGAGCAATGCCTTCATGATCCGCGAAAAGGAAGCGGACCGCATGAAGGAATTGGGTGTCCATTCGGTACAGGTGAGCATTTATTCTCACCGGCCGGAAGTGCACGATGCGATTACCAAGCTGCCGGGGTCGCTAAAGCGCTCGCTCGACGGAATCCGGCGGCTTCGCGACCGCGGCCTCAAGGTGACGATGGCCAACGTGCTGATGCTGCAGAACATGGCAGACCATGCGGGCACCAAGGCCCTGGCCCATGAACTGGGCGCGGAGTATTCTCTCGATCCCACGGTCACGCCCAAGATGGATGGCGACCGCTCGATCATTGGACTGGGGCTGCGCGAGAGTGAGTTGACGAAGATTTTCCATGATGCCGCGGTGGTGGGCGATGTGGCCGGCATGTGTGCCGCGCCGGGGAAGGTGGACGACGCCGCTTTGGATGGTCCCCTGTGCAGCGCCAGCCATGGCCTGTGCTACATTTCGCCCTACGGAGACGTTTATCCCTGCGTGCAGTTTCCGCTTCCGACCGGCAATGTCAGGAAGCAGAAATTCATCGATATCTGGAGATATTCACCGGAGATGAACGAGGTGCGTTCCATGACCTCGCGCGATTTGCCGGTGTGCTCTACGTGCAGCCATGTTGCCTCGTGTACCCGCTGCCCCGGCCTGGCATACGTGGAAGGCAACATGCGCGGACCCTCGACGCAGGACTGCCAGAAATCCTTTGCCCGCACCGGCATTCCCACGGCGAACATGCTGGCCAGAGGAATCACCAACTTTGCGCCCGCCCTGGTTCAAATCAGTGTGGGCAATACAGCCCAGTCGCGTAAGACAGTACGCTGATCCGGATTGTCTTCATGAGACAAGCGCTAATCCTGGCAATTGCTCCCCTTCTTCTACTCGGCGGAGCAAACTGGGGCAGCAAGTCCGGCGACATCAGCCGCAAGCTTACCGTCGGCGGCATCACACGCGAATACCTGCTGCACGTTCCCGGATCGCTTCCGGCCGATAAACTGGCGCCGCTGGTTATGGTTTTCCACGGTGGCTTGGGGCGTGGCCGCGGGATGCCCGAATTCACTCATTTTGACCGTGTCGCCGATGAGCACGGCTTCATCGTTGCCTATCCATACGGTGTGAACGGGCACTGGAACGACACCCGCGGTTTCTCATCCGCCGATGATGTGGGCTTCGCCCGGGCGCTGATCGCCGACGTACAGCACTCCTACCGTGCAGACTCCAAACGCGTCTACGCCAGCGGTATTTCCAACGGCGGTTTTTTCTCGAACCGGCTGGCCTGTGAACTGGCGGACCAGATTGCCGCAATAGCCGTAGTCGCCGCCACCATGCCGGAGAAGCTGGTCCCGGATTGCAAGCCGGTGCTGCCTATGTCGGTGATGTTCATTCAGGGAACGAATGATCCACTGGTTCCCATCAACGGCGGCCAAGTCGCGCGCAACCGCGGCGTCGCCATTTCGTTGTCAGACGCAGCGAAGTTTTGGATTGAGAGGGACCATGCCTCATCTGCACCCG
>JBEKOS010000366.1:0-5122 GCA_049521535.1 Terriglobales bacterium
TGCACCCCGTCACCGGGACCGGCCTCGCGGGCGAAGAGAAATACGTCGCTCCCAAAGGCTACAGCGACCACTACGACCACGTGAAGAATTGGATCGAAGCCATCCGCACGCGCCAGCCTGTGGTGGAAGACCCTGTGTTCGGATTCCGCGCTGCCGGCGCCGCGCTGCTCAGCAACGTGAGTTACGAAAGCGGCAAGGCGGCCCATTGGGATGCGGAGGGAATGAAGCTGGTGTGAGGCGTCCAGCGTATTCCCGTTTTTCTGGGGTCTTTGGGCGGGACGATTGTGGATAATCCGCAAAGCCCCGCTAGTGAGCGGTTGTGCCGGCATGAGGTTGAGTGCCGGCACAGCGGCGAAATGTCCGGGCAGGCGCACCTTGGCGACATTGTGTCTCCCCCGTGGCCATGGCGCGCTGCGCTGGCCAGCGGTGTCTCGGTTTGAATTTGTAGCGGCGAGTTAACCTCGCCACAGGGCGACGTAGCCCACCTCTTCAAACTGAGACACCACCCCCTTGCCGCGGGTCCTTGCGAGCCCTGCCCGTGGGCTACGATCTCAGCCAAAGTGTCGCTGCTCAACGCGCTCATGGCCCGCGCCATTGCGTCATTTTGTCGCCAATTCCAACTTTCAGGCATTTTGCCCGAATCCCCACCGTCGCACGATCAGTCGTAGCCAGAGCGAAAGTGACCAGTCCCAGCCGGGATTTTTAGGGACCGTCCCACTTCGAATTCACCCCAAAAACATTTTCGCAATGCCACTTTCGAAAGTGGCATGGCCCGCCATTCGGCCGCCGTCATCCGCAGCCTGTTCAAGAATGAAGATTCACCTTCCCCAGCAATACCCCACACGGTAGTTGCATTAAGAATTATAGAAGTGTATCTTACCAGCACGTACCCAACTCAGAGCAAACATACAAATCTAGTAGGAGGAGCAACCTGTGCCCACAAAATTCCCCAAGCTGGAACCCGGCCAGCGTCACATCCGCAAATATGGTTGGAGTCCCGATTTGCCCGACCATCGCGATCTTGTTTATGCCACGCCGCACCCCGTAGCTCTGGCGTTGCCGAAGAGCGTCGACCTGCGGCCGGGATGTCCGCCAGTGTACGATCAGGGCCAACTCGGAAGCTGCACCGCCAACGCCATCGCCGCCGCCGTTCAGTTCGACCTGATCAAGGAGAAGCAGCCTGCGTTCACCCCCTCCCGGCTTTTCATCTATTACAACGAACGCGTCATCGGGCACGACGTGGATTCCGATGGCGGCGCCCAGATCCGGGATGGCATCAAGAGCGTGGCCTCCTTGGGAGTTTGCGCGGAAACTTTGTGGCCCTACAACGACCAGAGCACCGATCCGCATGCCTGCCCCACATGCCCCTACGCGAAGACGCCGCCCCCAAATTGTTACGCCGAAGCAAAACAGCACACGGTGAAGCTCTATCAGAGATTGACGCCGGTTCTCAACACACTGAAGGGCTGCCTCGCCAGCGGTTACCCGTTTGTCTTCGGATTCAGCGTGTACGAGAGCTTTGAGGGCCCGAAGGTGGCGAAGACCGGAATCGTCCCCATGCCCGAAGCCTCGGAAAAGTCCGTGGGCGGCCATGCCGTCGTTTGCGTCGGTTACAACGACGCCAAACAGCAGTTTATTGTGAGAAACTCCTGGGCTACCACGTGGGGAATTAAAGGCTACTGCATGATGCCCTATGCGTACTTGACGGACCCCAATCTGGCGGACGATTTCTGGACGATCCGGACTGTGTAGCAGAGTCCGATGTGACAGCTATGTTTGCTTGGTCTCCTGAGTGGGTGCTGTGGGGCCGCCGTGGATGAACCAACGCCAAAGAATTTCTACAATTTGCGCTTGCAACCTCGGGCTTCCGGCGCGCTCCCGGGCTAATTCCTCGAAACGGGCGCGGTCGCGAGTGAGGCGGTCTTGGAGCTTTTGGTGAAGGATGCGGCATCTTTCCTCCGTGGTGGAAATGGAAATGGGGCCGCGGTATCCCGTCTCTGCAATCGCCACCCGCAGTTCTGCCTCGGCCCGGCTGTCACACACAATACTCACGGCGGGGTTCTTGCCGAAGTAAATCGTGGTCGATTCGAACATGTGCTCCGCAGCCGGAAGCCGGATGTCTCCCTCCGGTATCTCCACCTTTTTCTTGGGACTAGCCATCTTCGCCCTTCGGGGTCAGTCGTACTTTGATCGACTGCGGGCCTTTATCAATATCCACCAACCCCTGGCCAGAAAGGCGCCACCCACAGCTACAAGTTTACATCTCCGTTTTACGCCGGCTGTTTTCCGTGCGAATCGAATAGATGCGGTCCTATGGCTTTCTTTGAGCTTTGTTTCGGCTTCGGTGGCAATTCCAGTGCGCCGCCAGCGAGAAGTTCGCTGGCGCTGATTAGTGGACCGGAGCATACCTTCTCCAGAAGCTCGGCCTGGTCGGGTTCAAGCCCGACGACGAAGCCCAGCACGTTAAGTACGTTGATAAGCTCGGTCGTATATTCCGGAAGCCAGTGATCCGGCTGAATATCTCCAAGTGGTGATGGCGCGCGCCTGTCACCGATGATAGGCCGCTCGCGGTGGGCTTTCCTGTAGCTAAACCACTGGAGCAAGACCTGCTTTCCCGACACCTCGTAATACTAAACCGAGGGATCGACATTTTCCACATAGCCTTGGCCAACGAGTAGGCGGCGTTTGCTAGCATCGTAGTTGATCGTGTCCGAGAAGCCCTCAGGGTCGTCTGGTATCGTGCCGGCGGCCGGAATGGCCGGGGAGCCGCGCCGGACCAGATGGCCGACCCTTGTCAGGGTCTGTCATGCGGTCGCCAAAAGTGTGTAGCCATATCACTCTACGCCCGACCTGCACCGCTTCAGTAAACGTGTGCGGGTCGGCTGTCAGTGGAATGTACAGTCCCGGAGTAGAGAGATCACCCTGGAATTCCGCGGTAAATTTTGGTTGCGCGGCGATGGCAGCGATATAGGACATCAGATCTTCCGGGGTGACCACATTCCCATATTTTTTCTTGAGGAACGGAATTAAATTCGGCCGAAAATTAGAATTGCTGTGTCCTTTCGGCGAGCCTGCGTCAACCCGGTTGTGTGAGGCCGTACGGCAACGAGCCATGGGGCGCTGCGACACGCAAGGAATGCCTTGACATCAACTATGTAGAATGCTATATTCCTGCCTGGGCTTATGAAGAACTCATCGCTGACGTTGGCTTCGGCCATTATCCTCCGCGCCGTGAGCGAAGGCCACTGTTACGGCTTCGAAATCATGGAAGCTACGGGCCTGCCGAGCGGAACCATCTACCCCGCACTACGGCGTCTACAGGAGGCAAGGCTCATTCGTTCCGCATTCCATGAAACCGCAGACTCAGAATCCCAGGGCCCACCTCGCAAGTACTTCCGCACTACCGCGGAAGGGGAACGGGCGCTCGAAGCCGCGGGTAAGCGGTATCCCGTTGTTGCTGCAAGGGGAGGATGAAGGATGCCACCCGATGTTTCCCTTTGCCGGTACACCATTCGCGTGGCCAGTTTACTGGCGCCGGCTGGATTTCGCGCCGAGTGGGTGCGCGAATGGAACGCTGAAATCTGGCACGGTTATGCGAGTCTGATTAACCGCGGGGGTTCCCGCGCGGAAGCTCGGCGAAAGCTGCTGCGCTTTGCGGCGGGAGCGTTTTCGGATGTCGCCGACCTGCGGCGCTCCGTCTTCAATCTCGAAGCTACCCTGGGGCGACCGGGCTTCTGCTGTGCCCTACCACTGCTGGTGTTGAGTGTCGTCTTCGTTGCCAGTCACGGTTTTCGAAACTGCCGGGAAATGATTGCCGGCGCGCCCGTTCCGCAGCCGCAGGAACTGCTGTTGTTGTCACGGTCGGCGAGGGTCCTGGGGATCGAGGCGGCGCCTACGCCAGGGGATTTGCGTGCCTGGCGGCGTGTCGATGGGCAGTTTGCTCTTGCCGGGTTTGAGCTCGAAGGGAATGAGCTGCACGTCACCGCCAATTTCTACGACGTACTCGGGGAACCCCCTCACGTGCCGTTCCGGTTCCTGGGACACCAAGTTGAAGCGATCAAGCCACTCGACCTGCAAACGGGCAGAGTGGGCGTTCTGGGAAGACTCAGAAGCCCGACCGCTCAAGAACAGTTGGAAGCTGAACTTTCGAACGTCCCATCCCCCAATGGCGGGGCCGTGGTGACAAAGTCCCTGGAAGGCGTCATCCGCGAGCCGCTGATTTTCATGCTGTCCGCGATTTGGCTGACCCTGGTTGTGGGGATGGCACTGGTGCGCGCAAAGCCGCGCTCAGCCGCGTTCTTTTTCGCCAAAACGGCGGTGGCGCAGGCTGCCATTGGCGCAGCATGGATCGAGTGGGTTGCAGGGCCTAGCATTCCACTTACGGGCGTAAACGGCGTAATGACCGCATTCCTGATGCCCAGCTTGCTTCTCGCGGCGCTGGCATTATCATTATGGTACTCACTCCACGACCAGAAAAGGCGCTGTCCGGTGTGCTTCCGTCTCCTGATCCTGCCCGTACTCATTGGATCACGCAGCAGCATTATTCTGGATCGTCCCCAGGTGGAAGTCCTATGTCCCAACGGCCACGGGAGCTTGCTGATTCCGGAACCGGTTGTCCACAGGGCGGACCCCGCGGTGTGGCTCGTGTTGAACGAATCATGGGAGAGCTGTTTTAACTTAGGAGGACCAAAATGAGGCACCGAGTTTGGATATGGACGCTTTTGTGGGCGCTCTTGGCTAGTTCAGCGTGGGCTTCCGATGTCACAGGAAAATGGACGGGATCGATGGCGTTAAACGACGGCAGTAGCCAACCCGCATGCGCCCACTTGAAGCAGAACGGCGCCGTGGTCACCGGAACCATGGGCTCTTCTGACGAGAAACAATTTCCCATCACCAGCGGCGGCGTTGATCGAGAGCAGGTCACCATCCAAGCACAGCCCGGCCCTGCGGTTTTGAAGCTCAGAATGAAACTCGCGGCGACGAAGCTGACCGGTGAGGTTT
Organism: Terriglobales bacterium; assembly: GCA_049521535.1. Lineage (GTDB taxonomy): Bacteria > Acidobacteriota > Terriglobia > Terriglobales > Acidobacteriaceae > CAZUCM01. The sequence continues at coordinate 5,002 of JBEKOS010000366.1, forward strand.
TCGAGGACGACCGGAGAATTGGTACCGTGTCCCTCGAAAAGGTGGACAAGTGAAGACGGCCATCGCTTTTACCGTCATTTCCATCAGCCTCGGCGCTGGCTTGGTGTGGCAGGGCGAATAC
>JBEKOS010000367.1:0-6226 GCA_049521535.1 Terriglobales bacterium
ATCTGCCGCAAACGCCAGCGGCCCACTCCAAATCGCCGTATCCACAGTGCTCCGCAGCGGCACTCGCGGAACACGGGCGGCCTCGCACGCGGAGCACTGTCGATACGGCACTAGAGATTTGTGGCTCAATCGGCGATAGTACGGAGTGATCCATGCGGGCTGCGGAGGCGAGTGCCGCCCGTGGGCGGCAGTCTACTCCCCGGAGCACATATCGACATGGCTACAAACCGAGCGATAGGGGTTCATCCCGGTGTGCGAAGGTAGCATAGCAGTATCGGTTTGAAAGAAAGATTGGAAAATGAAAGATTCTCTCCAGCCTGAATTGGCTCAAAGCCCGCCCCCGATCGCTCAGCTTCTCGATGAGGTGCGGCAGCTGATCGTTGCGGCCCGGCGGCAGACGGCCGCAGCCGTCAACCTCGGCCTCACCGCTCTCTACTGGCGGATCGGCAAGCGTATCCGCCACGAAGTGCTGGTCGCACTTTCGGGAGCTATTGCCCCTCGCCCAGCCCTACCAGCGAAGATTCTACGCTGAAATGACGCGCATCGAAGGCGCAAACATGCGTACCCTCCGCGAGCGCATCGACTCCATGCTCTACGCCGAGGTCACCGTCATCGAGGGCTCTGTTACACACCGTATCACACCTGCCCCAGTTTCTCAAATGGGAGTTTAATTCTCATTTGAATGCGCGATTCGCTGTGCTCCTCCGCTCAAATAATCACTGACAGGAGAAGGATGCGCTCATCGGACCGTCGTGCTTCTGCGGAATGATTCCATTTCTTGAGGACAGAAATGATGCAAACGATGCAAAAGACGTTCACGAGGGCAATTGTCGGACTAGCCGTGACAGTTGCCGGATGCTTTCTGCTGTGCGCGGGAAGTCTGTGCGCGTTCGGGCAGGAGACGAGAGCCAGCCTGGGCGGCAAGGTGACAGACTCGCAAGGGGCTGCAGTCCAGAAGGCGACTGTGGTAGTGACGGCAGATGCAACAGGAGTGGCTCAGACGACAATGACGAACGATGCCGGCGACTGGAGAATCCAATTCCTCTTGCCCGGCTTCTACCATTTTGAAGTGAGCGCTCCAGGCTTCAAGTCGGAAAAGTACGCGAACATCGAATTGCAGGTGAACGACCAGAAGACCATGGACTCGCGTTTGCAAGTGGGCGCGCAGTCGGAATCCATAACCGTCGAGGCTACAACCCCCTTGATCGATACAACCTCCGCGGTCTCGGGCACCGTGATTACTTCGATGGAGATGGTGGAGCTTCCATCCCTGTCAAACGCCCCCTCCATGCTGATTGGCCTCACGCCGGGCGCGACGACGGGCATTGGCAGCTCCGGTGGAGTCTATCTTTGGTCGAATATCGGCCTTTCCGAGAACGAAGTGAATGGCACCGGGGCGAATACGAGCCCCTCAATCACCACCTACGGCGCGCTCAACTACAGGCTTGACGGCGGGAGCGATACGAACAACACGGGGCAGATGGCATTCTCGCCACCACTGGACGCGACCGGTCAGTTCAAGGTGGTCACAAACGCCTATGACGCGGCATTAGGCCGGTCATCGGGCGCAACCATCGATCTCATATCGAAAACGGGCACCAAAACCTTCCACGGCGATGCCTACGAGTACAACCAGAACAACTTCCTGAACGCGAACTCCTACCAGTACGATGCTCAAACCCCAGTCACGCCAAAGGCGCCCATCCATACCAATAACTTTGGCGCCACATTAGGCGGTCCTGTCTGGATTCCGAAGGTTTACGACGGCCGGAAGAGAGGAACCTTTTTCTTCATGAGCTATAGCGGCATCCGCAACCTGGCTCCGGTGAACACCGGTTACTTGAATGTCCCAACCCAGGCCGAGAGAGGCGGCGATTTCAGCTCATCTTACATTGTGAACTCCGGTACGAAATATTACACCGACGTCTACGATCCGGCCACCACCACCAACGGCGGCTCCGGCTCCGTCTACTCAAGAACCCAATTCGGCGCCGGCGCCGGGTGCACCACCACTCCCAGGACTCTCGGGTGCGACGTCATCCCTTCAAACCGGATCGACCCAATCGCAAAAGCAATTTATGCGCTGCTTCCTCTTCCCGATGCACCCCCGGTAACAACTGTGGGCAGTGACGCCAGCAACTATGTGAAGACCGAGGAGCAGAACGATAAGTTCGAAACCTACATGCTGCGCGTGGACCACGCATGGAACAATAGCAATCACAGCTTTGTCAACCTGCGGCAGAACCATTGGAATGAGCTGAGCATCGATCCGTTCGGTCCAGCGTTTTACATGGATGGGTATTACCAGACCCGCATCAACAAGGGAGTGACCATCGATCACACCATAACTCTCAACAAGAACATGGTGCTGGATCTCAATTACAACGTCCTGCGGTACCTGCCGACAACCAAGGCGGCAAGCGCGGGAATGAGTCCCACAACTCTGAGCAGCGCCTTCGCTTCGACTTACCTCTCGCAAATGCAATGGACCGCCATTCCCGCCTACATGATGATGCCAGGCAACGACGAGTCGGGCGAACTTGGCACCTTCGAGAACGGTAAAGCTGCTACCACGGACACAAACCAGGATTTGAACGGAAGCATTACCGAAACCTTCAGGAACCATGTCTTCCGCTACGGCGCGGAGTACATGATCCAGCAGGAGGCATCGGTCGATATGACGCAGTCCGGCGGAGCATTCACTTTTGGCAACGCCGGCACTCTCACTAACGCCACCGGCGGTGGCAGTGCCAATAGCTGGACCCAATTGTATGCGAATGGAGCCACCAACCCTACCGGTTCCGGCAACTATGTGGCGGAATTTCTGCTGGGCCTTCCCAACGGGGGCTTCATTCCCACCGTCGCCAACGGGTTCTGGTCGCAACACTACATGGCGCTTTACTTCCAGGACGACTGGAGAGTGAACAGCAAGCTGACCGTGAACGCCGGCCTGCGTTGGGATTACGAGCAGCCGGTCACAGAGCGTTTCAACCGGTACGCCTACCGCTTCGATCCGAATTACGTGGTCTCGGGCGTCACCACCGCCGCCCAGGCCAACTATACCACGCTGATTGCCGGATCTTCCGCGAGCAACACAGGCCTCGCGCTGCTCCAGGCTCAGCGTCCAAGTGCCTCTACGTTTGTTGCCAAGGGCGGCTTGTTGTACGCAGGGGTGAATGGAACCAGCAGATCCGTCGTGAACCCAATCAAAAAGTACTTCCAGCCACGCTTGGGTTTTGCCTACCAGCTTCGCGAAAACACCGTGATTCGAGGCGGACTGGGCCGCTTTGTGCAGGCCGACTACACTACAGGAACTGGTGGTGCTGGCGGCCAGACCGGATACAGCCAATTCACGACTTTTACGCCAACCACTAACAGCTACCAGTCCCCCGCCGCGATCACTCCTGGGGTATTGGAGAATCCCTTCCCGAACGGAATTGCGCCGCTGACGGGCAACTCGCTGGGCGAGTTGACGAACATTGGATCGGTGACCAACTACGTCGATCCGAATATTGGGCGTGTCTACGTCGATGAGGCCAGCGCTGCCGTCCAGCAGCAGTTCAAGGGTTTCCTCCTCGAAGTGGGCTTCACTCTGGAAAAAGCGCACGGTCTCTCTATGAACTGGGAAGCCAACGATCCAACCGCGGCAGAATGGCATGCGGCCTACGACCCGCAATTTTCAACTGTAGCCCCTGTTGGAGCCCCTGTCCTTACTTCGGCGGGCGCTACCACGGTTGGGTCGGCGGGAACCCCTCAACCGTTCTACCATGTGGCCGGCGTGCAGACCACGCTCTCGGACTACACCTCGACAACTATCGCCGCATACAACTTGCTTCGTCCGAATCCCGTTCTCGGGAATCAGACTGAGACCAGAGGCACCGGCCAAAACACGTACTATGCCATGAACACCAAGGTCGAAAGAAGATTCAGGAACGGCTGGAGCATTCTCCAGTCCTTCTCCTGGTCCAAGGAGGAGAACGCGAACAGTTTCATTGGCCCACAGACCGCGCAGGCCGTCATCTACCGCCAGCTTTCCACCGATGACAAGAGGTTCCACTACGTCCTCACTCCGCTGTACCAGTTGCCGTTCGGACGCGGCAAGCAATTCTTCAACCACGCCAACAGGCTGACCGACGAGGTCATCGGCGGCTGGTCTTTCAATGGAATCTATCAATTCCAGTCGGGAATGCCCCTGGTCCTGCCTACCAACACCAACGCGGGAACGTCGCCTGGCGCCAGCAATGGCTTCTTCGAAGGCGGAAACCCGTCGCTCGGCAGCGGGAAGTCGGGGTCCAAGTGGTTCGATACCAGCAGGTTCGCGCCGATTCCCACGAGCAGCACCTGCGCTACGCCGACGACTCTGATAAGTGGATCAACTGCGACTTGCAGCGCCGCCACCGGCTATGGAGTACTTACCAACTATCCCTCGTGGACCGGGGTTGCGAGTCTGCCCGGATATGGTTGGGTGCCGACCGGCACTGGTACCTATGCCAAGATCGGCAATGGCATCTACAACGACTTCACCACACGCGTCAGCTACAACCAACAGGTCTTCGGCAATGTCCGCAACCCGTACGTGAACACCTTTATCCTCGGCGCGCGCAAGAGCTTTGAGATCGAGAAGGGGGTGCGCTTCCAGTTGGGCATGGATGCGTTCAATGCGCTTAACCACCCCCAATTCGGCAGCATCGACGTAAACCCTGTCGATTCAGGCTTCGGAGCGTTTAACGGGAATACGCTGCCCTCGAAGTGGACCCAGGCCAACTCGCCTCGCACCGTTCAGTTGAGGGGGGTGCTCACCTTCTAAGACGGCACCATGAAGAAGGCAGTATCTTGAACCATGACCACCGCCGGGGTTTCCATGTCTCCATTTCGAGGCAAGGGAACCCTGTGGCGGTTTGGCGGGATTGATTGAGGCGCTTTATCCGCTGGCCCTCTGCCGCTGTTCTCATCTATCCCAACGGACCCACAGTGGTCATCGACACCTCCATGGGCCGGATCACCTGCCAGTTTTATCAACGACAGGCGCCACACGCGGTAGCCAACTTTATTGCCGTGGCCGAGGGAACCAGGGACTGGATCGATCATGATTCAGGGCGGCGATCCCACCGGCACCGGCAGGGGCGACCCCGGCTACATCTTCGCTGGTACAAAAGATCGGGCAGACCACCGCGAGACGGTGGATTTCAGGTCTGCAACTTCCCGCTGTAGCCGTGCGTCTTTCTTAACTAGCGATTCCATGCGCTCAGATTACCGCCGAACAGAATCCGGGCAAGTACCTCTCTTGAAGCGGAATCAGGACGCGAAACAAATACGGTAAACTTTAATCGCGCGAAGATTGCGCCGGAGTTGCATTGAGATGACGGCTGTGACCCGCCGAGAAATATTTACGCTTTTTGCAGCCTTCTTTTCCGATCCAGCCATCCGCCGGGCATTTCCGTGGATTGCAGCACCATTGCCGCTCCAGGAAGCCCTCGATTCGCCGTCAACCGAAAACACTGATATTCGCAACAATGGACCGGTTCCAGACCACAATCCGCCCGAGACGGCGTCATATTGGTTTACTGATGTCTCCAAGCGTTCATCGTTTTCTTACAGGACCAACAATGGGTACGCTGGAAGGAAGTATTTTCCCATTCCCATGTGCGGTGGGGTGGCAGCTATCGACTACGACAACGACGGTCGCATGGACCTGTTCTTTACCAATGGAGCGCAACTTCCTGAGCTTGCGAAGACCTCGCGAGCCTTTTACAACTGCCTTTTGCGCAATAGGGGCGACGGAACTTTTGAAGATGTGACCGCCAAGGCCGGACTTGGCGGTGCGGACCTCGGCTACAGTTTCGGAGTTGCGGTGGCCGACTACGACAACGATGGCAACGAGGATATCTTTGTTTGCAATGCGGGAAGAAATGCTCTTTACCACAATAATGGAAACGGTACATTCACTGATGTGACAATCGGCTCGGGACTCGATCACAAACCTGACAACGTTTTAAGTGTTGGGGCGGCTTGGTTCGACTACGACAACGACGGATTGCTTGACCTTATCGTCACAAATTACACTACTTGGACTACAGATAGCAGCCCCGTTTCATCCCTATCGGGCCCCATCAGGCACCGAGCCCACAGCGGCTCCGAGAGAGTGCGTATAGAAGCCCGAGATGAATCCACGGCACAAGAAAAGGCAGAAACAACAACAAAAGCAACAGCAAAAACAAAAACACTG
>JBEKOS010000368.1:0-6498 GCA_049521535.1 Terriglobales bacterium
CAGCAAAGGTCGAGGCGTTCGAGAACAGACGCGGTTACTCGTTGAGAGCATTACGGGCGGGAAAACCGAGGGAAAAATAGAATCCCTCTCAGAGCAAGTGATGGAAAAGGCGGAGTGAATGGAGAGAAGGCGCGCGAGGCCGTGGTTCCACCCCGTTGCTCGCCTCGTTGGCGCCTTGGAAGGGAGTCGTATGAGCTCAGGAAGAGCAAAAACAAAAAAGGACAAAAAATGAGTCAATACGAAATGGAAAAGAGATTAGCGGAACATAGCATGCGTTTGGCGTGGGGCGCCACGTGTGATCCCGAAAGATCCTATCATGAGGGCCAGGCGCGGCGAGCGCGGGCACGCGCACGCCATGAGCAGGCGTGGGACGCACAGCAGACCCGCAACGAGGAATGGCGAACGCGAAACGCGGCTGAGGCAGAGTACCGGCAACGCCAGGAACAGCAACGCATTGAAGTTGAGCATCGCCAGGAGGAGGAGCGACGGTGCCTGGCAGTGGAGCGTCGTTACGAGGAACAACGCCAAGAGGAAGAGCGTAGGCGACGCGAAGAAGCCCGCGAGCGTCGCTACTGAATTCGTCGCGACGACCTGCCGCCCGATCAAATTGCTGGGGAGCCCGCATCCGTCAAAGGCTGCTGGGCACCCGCGGGGCTGGCGGCCCGATTTTCAATTTGTGACGGCAAGTAGTACACGTTGCATTGAGGTTCCAGAATCGAATAGATTTGATCGGTGTGCAGGGCGGAATCCTTCCCAACCTCAATGGAAATTAGGCCAGATCCATGCGAGTTTATTACACTTATATTACACTTCTTACCCATTGAAGCGTGATGCCGCTGGATGCCGCAGTTTGCGAAGTTACGAGGTAAACGCGGGTTTCTCCTCGGACAAAAACAGCCAGAACTGACTTCGGATCAGAAGGTTTCAGATTGTGTGCGGCGAATCGCCGCCCGTGACGCCAGCTGAAGGCTCGTTGTGATTTTACGTTCTTTTCCCGGTCCTGCCGCTCAACAGGGAAACGATGAAACTTCAGATGCTTTGAATTGCGGTCTTTAGCTCGATCAAATAGCTGGCCAAACGAATACCAAAACGAATACCAGGCGGAAAGAAACCGAATCGCGCCAAAAGGGGCCAATTCGCTTGAGCGCCCTCGGAAAGGGTGCTAAAATAGGGGCGAAAATTGGTCGTAGGCGTCCGATTCCGACCCCTATGTTAAATTTGACATAGGGGTCGTTGAACTAAACCGCTTCGCGGTAGTCAGGGGAGGCAGCAGTTGTCGTGGGCGGCGGGCGATATTGGGGTCTTATGACACCATTACGCCAAAAACTCATCGACGAGATCCAACTCCGTGGATTCTCACCTAACACGCAACGTTCTTATGTGCGTTCGGTCGCTGGCTTAGCCCAGTTCTATCACCGTTCCCCCGATCAAATCGGGGACGACCAGATCAAGGCCTACCTCCTGCATCTGTTGCGGATCAAGAAGCTGGCCGTCAGTTCCCTCATCGTGGCCGTCAGTGCGCTGCGCTTTTTTTTCGGGATAGTGCTCCATCGCCCAACGAAAGCGATTGAAGAGGCCCTGCCGAGAATGAAAAAACCGGTCCTGCGCCCCAGGGTCTACAGCGTGCAGGAGTTGGAGCGACTCTTTGGGTGCCCGGGCCTCAATCGCGCACCAGATCCATGTCGTTCAATCCAAAGGAAAAAAATATGGAAAGGTGGTAGTTATGCAAAGGTGAGGGGTCGGGACACTGAAACGAGATGCTCTCCAGGAGGGCGACCTTTCCATAACTACAGATTGTCGAGGAAGTGAAGTTCGTCATCGCTGGGTTTGAAGCCGCAGTGTTTAGCCCGTGGGGGATGGACCTTGGCTAATGCCTGTCTCTTCATGGCCAAGCTCGCTTCGACGTAGAGATGGGTGGTTTTGGGACTTTCGTGTCCCAAATAAAGAGCGATTACTTCTGTCGGGACATTCGCTTCCAGGAGTGCCATCGCGGTTCCATGTCTAAAAGAATGTGGAGAGATGTGGCGTTGCTTAAGGCCCGGAACTTGGGCCGCAGCGCGATCGACAAGTCTCTGAAGTTGATAGGCCGCGCCCGCGCGGCTCATCCGTTGGCCGAAACGATTGGGCAACAGCGGAGCCTCTGGCGACCATCGATTATCCTTGAGCCACCGCCGCAATCGACTCTGGGTCTGAGGCCACAGAGGTACACGTCTGTGCTTCCGTCCTTTTCCCAATAGTTCGATTTGGCGACTATCGACATTCACGTCCATCACTCGGAGCGCCAGGATCTCCGAGATGCGGGCTCCCGTGTTGTAAAGGAGCAAAAAAAGGAGGTGATCTCGTTGACCAGTCCAACTTCCATCCGTCGCGGCTAAAATGGCTTCGACTTCCTGGTTGCTAACAAAACCAATCAATCGTTGGACGTGTCTCTTGAATGGGATGCTGGGGATCCGCGCCACCGGCGCGGGAAGTTCGGGCCCAAGCCAGTCCTCCAGGTAATGGACAAAGGAGCGAATAGCCGCCAACCGCGCATTCCGGGTCCGGATGCAATTGCCGCGTTGCCGTTCCAGGTGTTCCAGGAATTGAACAATGATATCGGGAGTGAGAATGTCGAGCGGCAGCGAGAAGCCATTTTGGACGTGGGTCTTCTTGAGATAACGAAGCAACAATCGAAAGGTGTCGCGGTAGGCCTCGATGGTGGCTGGGCTGACGTTGCGCTGGGATAACAGGTATTCCCGGAAGAAGCGTTGCAACCACGGACCCAGTTCAGCAGTTTTTGTTTTCATTCAAGGCAAAACGTTGAGCGGCCTCCGCGAGCACTTCAGGGAAGGCGGTGAGATACCAGAAGGTATCCTCCACATTAGTGTGTCCCAGGAATCGGGACAAAATGAGCACGCGGTTGACGGCCCCTTTCCGGCTTGCCAACCAGCGTGCTAGCACCGAAGAGGCCATGGTGTGCCGCTTATTCCGAGCTCGGAATGATGCCCAGGGTCGCGCAGCCATAGCAGCGGGAGCCAAGGCGCGCTGGGCCAAATTTCGGGCGGCAAGAGCCTGATCTTCAAAATATCGATGGTCCATAATCAGTAGTTAAAGTTATGGAGAATGGTCAATCGAGCCGCTGGCTGTCGTCCATCATCGGAAGAAATCCGCGGCCTGGTTGACGAGCGGTGGTGTCTCAGAATTAATGGTTTTCTAGCCTTCCATCCAAAAGGAACTAACCACATGCCGAGCGGCGCCCCAACCGATCCTAGCCCCATCTCCCGCCTTCCGGCTCGTGACTACGGTGCCGAGACTCACCGCAATTACCGATATCAATCGGCGTACGCTATAGTATTACTGGCGGCAGCGGCGGCGAAGAAAATGGAATACAAGGCGATCTGGTGTGAGCAGGAGGACGACATCGTGGCTCAAGTCGATGTCCAGATAAAAACCCAAAAACCAGAACTGGGTGCATGGGAAATCACGGACGATGCTTTCGTCAACTCAGTAAGGTCTTTTCTGGATCTAGACCGCAAGTTTCCCGGTCGCTTCCGCCGCTTCCACTTCGTCAGCAACACGGATTGCTTGGAATCCGAGTCGAAGGACAAAAATATCTCTGCCCTAGAAAATTGGCGGCGGCCGCCACTGACCGCTTCCGTTGGACCGATCCTGCTGACCAAAGTTGATTCCAAGGAGGACGACCTGTTTAGGGTGTTTAAGAAACTTTTGTTTGCCAAAGGTCCCGGGCGTGACTCCTTCATCGCATAACTCGCACAAAATCATCTCCGGCAACTTGACTGGTGCCGGCTCCCTCAGCCCCGATTGGAGTTTCTCGTCAGGGCTCTTCTTGAATTGGTAGATGTCGGAGACGGCTATAGCACCCCAAGGCGATTTTGGACCATCTGACAGAGGCTTGCCAGACCAAGAAACGGAGTGTCGAGCGCCTGATTTCCAAGGCAGTTCAATTCCAGGGCATAAAACCACTCACGCGGGGGAAATACATTCTCGGAGCCAAAGCTGAAAGGTTCTTGAATCCAAAGGGTTGCAAATGACTTCCGCCAAACTTCCGCCACTTTCCGCCAACTACCGCCAAGGCTGGCGGTTGAGTTACCGCCATTCCGCCATACCCCTTAGAGGGGTTGGCGGTTGGCGGAAACTCCCCTGAACGGCAGAAGGCACCCCCGTCGCGCCGCGCACGGCATTGCAGATAAAGCTTAACGCCCTGGGCGGCTGAATTGGTCCCAAAGCCTCCAATCAAGTTGCTGTAGAGTGGTGTTGATGCTGCGCAGGTTGTCGTTCAGTTGGTTGGCTTGCATCTGCCGGGTAAATTCATCGTACTGGGCATTATTAGCTTCTATCTCCCGCAGGTATTGACCCGGATTTCCCAGATTCGCTTGACAGACGCATAGTATTGACATACGATAAAGCCCCGTAAACAAAGGCTTTTCTCTATGTCAACCCCAAAAAAAATGGAAAATCTGGCGGGTGCGAGCAAAAAAGAAGGTCTGCGGGTAGCTTTTGACCGGCGCGTAAAGCTGGAGTTTCACGGCTCCCAAGTCACCTCCGATGCCGGATTGCTGGCCTACCGGGAACTGGATGAGGCGCTCGACCTGACGGCTCCGGCGGCAGAATTGCTACACGATTGGCGCACGGGTGAAAATACCCAACATTCGATGGTGGCGCTGTTGCGGCAGTCCCTTTACAGCCGGTTGGCAGGATACGAAGATACCAACGATGCCGAACGGCTGGCGGTTGACCCGGCGATGCGGCAAGTGGTGGGAGGTCGGGCCACGGAACATACGGCGGCCTCGACCAGCCAGATGGGACGCTTTGAGACCGAAGTCTTGACACAACCCAAGAACCTGAAAGCGTTGGCGAAGTTGTCGGGGCGGTGGATTGACCGGCTGCAGGGACACAGGGCTATGCGGGAACTGGTCCTGGACATGGACAGTTCGGTGAGCGAGACCTATGGTGAGCAGGAAGGCACCGCTTACAACGGCCATTTCGGCTGCACTTGCTATCACCCGCTGTTTTGCTTCAACCAGTTTGGCGACGTGGAAGGAACTCTGCTACGAGAGGGCAATGTCCATAGTGCGGAGGATTGGCAAGCAGTGCTTGAACCCATCGTAGCCCGTTACCACGGCAAGAACCTGCGGCGATATTTTCGGGCGGATGCGGCCTTTGCCCAACCGGAACTCTACGAGTATCTGGAAACCGAAGGTTTTGAGTATGCCATCCGGTTGCCAGCCAACGATGCGTTGTTGCGGGACATCGAGTTCTTGTTGACCCGGCCAGTGGGACGTCCGTCCAACACGCCGGTGGTTTGGTATACCGGTTTTTTGTATCAGGCCAAGAGTTGGAGCAAAGCCCGCCGGGTGGTGGCCAAGGTCGAATGGCACAGCGGGGAACTGTTTCCCCGCATCGGCTTCATCGTGACCAATCTGACACGACCGCCCAAAGCGGTGGTGCGGTTCTACAACCAGCGGGGGACAGCGGAACAGTGGATCAAGGAAGGGAAGAACGCGGTCAAATGGACACGGCTTTCGTGTCACGATTTTGTAGACAACCAAGTGCGGCTGCAACTCTTCGTGCTGGCCTACAATCTGGGCAATTTTCTGAGGCAGGCGGTGCTGCCGAGGTCAGTGCGGCACTGGACACTGACGACGCTGCGGGAGAAGCTCATCAAGATCGGGGCCAAGGTCGTGCGCCATTCCCGACAGATCGTCTTCCAGATGGCGGAGGTGGCGGTGCCGACAGAGTTGTTCCGGGCGATTCTGGAAGGGATTGGGCGGTTGCGATTGGCGGTCGCGTCGTCAGGATGAAGGCCGAACTTGTCAAAAACACCGAAAAATAGGGAGGCGGTGTCTTCACCTCCGGGGGAAAAAGGGCATTGGAGCCCAAAATGGCATCGAAACACCTCCAACGCCGGAGAAAAACCGGAGCAAACCGGGCAACAAAAGCTTGCAAATCCCGGCGGTCGGAAGATAATCACCAAAATAGCCAAAAAAAGTTCATTTATGCCATGAACAACAAATCAAATGGGAAATCCCGACTTATATGAGAAAAACGATCATTAGCGGCATAATGGCGTCTGTGTTTGGACTGCTGACTCCGCAACTCCTTCAAGCACAGGGAACGACTTACCTCTCCAACTTGGATCAGTCATCCGCTGGCAGTCTTGCCGTGGGAAGTGATTCGTGGTTGGCAGGGATCTTCACAACGGGACTCAATCCCGGCGGGTATGTGCTTAACTCAATTCAATTGGCGATGACTGATGCTTCGGGCAGTCCGGGCGGCTTTATGGTTATGCTTTACGCACCCGCCATAGGCGGTATTCTTCCTGGAAGCAGTCTTGGCACGCTGAACGGTTCTTTGAACCCGGTGACCAGTGGCATTTACACGTACACCCCGGCTGCAACCCTCACCTTAGCGCCAAACGTCCCTTATTCTATTGTGCTCACCGCCGGAACAGCGGTTGCCAATGGCGCTTATGAGTTGAGCTGTGCGGGTATTAACTCC
>JBEKOS010000369.1:0-4971 GCA_049521535.1 Terriglobales bacterium
GGACACTACCGTCGGTCAGGAGGCGCTGCTTCGCTTCTATGTGCTTCACGTCGCCGTGTTGCCGGCGCTGTTGTCAATGCTGGTGGCAATCCACTTCTGGCGTATCCGGAAGGATGGCGGACTTTCCCGGCCACCGGAGGAAGACGCTCTGCCGGTCGAAGCGCCGGCGCAAGAGTTGGAGGTTGTGACTGCCCCCGCCGTGGTGCTGGCCACCTCTCCGGCGGCAGCGGCTGCTGCCCAACCGGTGATGGAGAAGCGCCACTATGGCATCCAGGGACTGGTTCGAGGTCCGTTTACCAAGGTGGGCAACGTTCCTGACCGGTCGGTATTCAGTTGGCCCAACCTGCTGATGGCCGAACTGGTGGTGTTTCTGGTGACGGTGGCCGGCGTCCTGATCGTGTCGCTGCTTTTCAATGCGCCCCTGGAGCAGCCGGTAAACATCATGCATCCGCCGAATCCGGCCAAGGCGCCCTGGTATTTCCTGGGCCTTCAGGAAATGGTCAGTTATTCGGCCTTCTGGGGAGGAGTGGGGATTCCCACGATCGAGGTGTTGATTCTCTTGCTGGTTCCATATCTCGATCGCAAGACTGTGGGCGTCGGCCGGTGGTTTGCCAAGGAGCGCCTGCTGGCGAATTCCCTGTTCATCACGTTCGTGGTTATCAACATTTGTTTGATCGTCATCGGCACATTCTTCCGGGGGCCGAACTGGGAATTCGTTTCGCCCTGGTGAGGAGATTTTCGTGAGTACGCGAGTAACTCTGGCAGTTGTGAGTTTTGTGGTTCTGATCGTGCACGGATTCGTCTTCTACGATCAGTTTTTCAATCGCTGGGAGAAGCACCAGACGGCTTATTTCGAGCAGGCGCGCAGCCTGGCGAAAACCGACGCCGAGCGCCGCGCCATCGACGAGCGCCGTCCGCGAATCGAGCAGAACATTGTCACGCAGTTCGGCGAGTCACGCGTGGACCGGTGCGCCACCTGTCATATCGCGAGTGACGATCCTCGTTTTCAGGGGCATGCCGAACCGCTGCGCACGCATCCTTATTCCGTGGCATTGGGCGATGTACAGCACGACGGCCGTTGGGATCGCCGCCACAAATTCACCGATTTCGGCTGTACCCTCTGCCACGGCGGACAGGGACGCGGGCTCGAAACCGTCTACGCGCACGGCGAGGACCCATTCTGGCCTGAACCCTTGCTCGGTTATGTAACCCAGGCCAACTGGCATTCCGAATTCAAGTCCAGGCTTACGGGCAAGGAATACATGCAGGCCAACTGCGCGCAGTGCCATACGGAAGAGAATTTTCCCGGCACGCCGCTGGTGCAGCGCGGCCGGCAGCTTTTCTTTGAGAAAGCCTGCTATGGCTGCCATCGTATCGAAGGCATATCGAACGGTACGCTGGGGCCCGACCTTACCGAAGTCGGGAAGAAATACAAAATCGATTACCTCTGGGAGCATACGGTCAATCCACGCGCGTTCCAGCCGACCTCGTTTATGCCGAAGTTTGATCTCACGGATGATGAACTCAAAGCGCTGACTGTCTTCCTGAAGAGCCGGCGTGGCATGAACTTTGCCGAGACGTCGCTCGGCCAATATCGCGCCCGGCTTCAGCAAATCAAAGCCGAGGAACCAAAGCCCGGTTCGGCGCCTTCTCTCACTGCCTCGCCGACGCGAGGGGAGCAACTTATCACCGACCATTCCTGCACCGCCTGCCACAAGCTTGGCGATCACGACGGTCACATTGCACCCGATCTTTCCTATGAGGGCCTGATTCGCGACGGTGACTGGCTGATGGCTCATTTCCACGAGCCTAAGTCGCGAATTCCGGATTCGATCATGCCGGTGTTCGGTTTCCCCGACGCCGACTTCGGCTCGATTACCACCTACCTCGAGTCCCGGAACACGCCGCCGGCTTTCAAGACTCCCGAGGAGGTTTACAAGAATCTCTGCGCGCGCTGCCACGGAGAGAAAGGTGACGGCAAGGGTGTCACCTGGCTTTATCTTGATCCCGCGCCGCGCGATCTGACGAAGGTCGCCTTTATGAACAGCAAACCGGAAGACCGGTTCCTGAAGTCGTTGAAGGAAGGCGTGCCGGGAACTTCGATGCCCCCGTGGGGACGGGTCCTGACCGATGACCAGCGACGTGAGGTTCTGACCTACGTGTTTCAGAACTTCGTGCGTGAACCGCGCAAGGAAGTGAAGGAGCACAAAGTGCCCCTCCAGAATCCGGTCCCTTCGCATGCCGAGTCCATCCACCACGGCGAGGAGATCTTCCTGCAACGCTGCACCGGGTGTCACGGCCGGAAGGAGGATGGCAAGGGTCCGAATTCGCTTGACATAAGCCCGCGGCCGCGCAATCTGCGCAATTCTGCCTTCGTGAACAGCGTGACCGACCACCGCCTGTTCGATTCCATTCTCTACGGCGTACAGGGTTCGGCGATGCCTGCCTGGATCGACTACGGCCTCACGCAGAATGACGTCGGCGACGTTATTAATTTCATTCGCAGTATCAATCAGGCTTCACCACCGCGGAATGAGAAGGCTCCGGCCCTCACCTCGCGGGTGAACCAGGAGGCGCTATGCCAGGGGAAGTGCAAGTAGCTCGGACACCGGGGATTGGCTCCGCCGCGCTGGCAGATTCCATCCACCAGGACACCACCGCAAAGTGGTTCATTCTTAGTTCCATCAGCTATTTCTTTATTGTCGGAATCGTCGCCCTCACCATCGCGGCGAAGTTTGTGTGGCCGCAACTGCTGGGAACCGTGCCCTATCTCGCTTATGGCCGGCTCCGCCCGCTGCATGTCAACGGGATGCTCTTTGGCTGGCTGCTTCCTGCCGACCTGGGCTTGGCCTACTATCTGGTGCCGCGCCTCTGCGGCGTCAAACTCTGGAGTGAAAAGCTGGGGATTGCCACCGCCATGTTGTGGAACGTGATTGTCCTCGGTGCGGTGGTCACATTGCCGGCCGGGCTCAATAAGGGATGGGAATATGCGGAGCTGCCGCTGCCGCTGGTTGCGCTGGTCGTAGTGGCGTGGGTGATGTTTGGCATCAATATCTTCGCCACTATCGCCAACCGCCGTTACCCGCAGATGTATGTAAGCCTCTGGTATACGATGGGCACCATTTTGTGGACGACCTTCGTTTATCCAACCGGCAACATCGCGGTCTACTTCACCACCGGTACGAACCAGGCGAACCTGAACTGGATGTACGTGCACAACGCGGTTGGGCTCATCTTCACACCCATCGGACTCGGGATTGCGTACTACTTCATTCCTAAAGCCGCCAATACTCCTCTCCATAGCCACAAGCTCTCAATGATCGGTTTCTGGTCGCTGGCCTTTGTCTATGTCTGGACCGGAGCTCACCACATGATTCACGGCCCGATCTCCCAGTGGCTACAGACGATCGCGATTGCCTTCTCACTGATGCTGCTGATCCCGGTCTGGACGGTGGTGTACAACTTCTTTGCCACCATGAAAGGGCAGTGGCACCAGCTTCGGGAAAACATTCCGCTGAAGTTCCTGATGTCTGGCGTCGTCTTCTACCTGCTTACGTGCTTTCAGGGCCCCATGCACAGCCTGCGCTCGGTGAATGCCATCGTCTCCAAGACCGACTGGATCCCCGGCCACGCCCATATGGCCCTGCTCGGTTGTTTCTCGTTCTTCGCCATCGCCGGCTGCTATTACGTGGTTCCGCGCATGTACCGCACCAAACTGCATTCGGATGCGCTCGCCAACTGGAGCTTCTGGTTCTTCATGGTGGGCGGGCTCGGATTTTTCGTGACGCTCTGGCTGGGCGGATTCTGGCAGGGCTGGCAGTGGAACAATCCTGCGATTCCGTTCATCGACACCGTCGTTGCTCTGAAACCGGTTTGGACGGTGCGGTTCTTCTCCGGCGTGCTGATGTTCAGCGGCATTACGACATTCCTGTACAACATCATGGCCACGGTCGTTGACCGCAACCAATTACAACCTGCACCTGCGGCGGGAGCCGTAAACGCATAAGGAGGCTGCCATGCTACAGAAAACCGACAAGAGCGCCGCTGGCTTCGTAATCGCCGCCCTTTTGTTCTTCTTCACGGGAGGATTGCTTACCACGGTCGTGCCACCTCTCGTGGACAAGAGCTGGTCCCGGCCCTTCCAGAACGATGATCCCGCCAAAGGACCGACCGGCAAGCTGAGGCCCTACACGGAACTGGAACTCAAGGGGCGCGCCATTTATGTGCGTGAAGGATGCTGGTACTGCCACACGCAGCAGACCCGTACCCTGCTTTCCGACACCAAACGCTCAGGCTGGAAAGGCGTGGATTCACCGATCTCTACTCCGGATGAATTTGTTTACGACAGCCCGCACATGTTTGGAACCAAGCGAACGGGGCCCGACCTTTCGCGCGTTGGCGGCAAATACGACACCCAGTGGCACCGCACGCACTTCCGCAATCCGCGCGATCTGGTTCCAGGCTCAGTCATGCCGCCGTTTCCGTGGATAGCAAACAATCCGGACGAATTCAATGCCCTGGTTGCGTACATCCAGACCCTGGGACGGGCCAAGAACTGGCGCCCGGACAACGATTACGAGAAGTGAGAGCGCAGATGATTGATTACGTTTATCCCAGCATTTTCTTCGCATACCTGATGTTCTTTCTGTTTTTGGCGGGGGCAATATTTTTTCTGATCCGTTCCCGCCACGACGGATACTGGGGCAGCGACAGCGAGGAACCTGCATACCGCATGATGGCGGATGACGACGGAGATTTGAAATCGAATCGGGAAAAAGATGAAGGCCGAGTGAGGGAGGCTATCCATGGCTGAGACCAAGGTTGCGAACGACGTCAAGGAATATGCTGACGGCTGGATCAACGAGCGCAAAGGCACGGACGTGCCCACATTTCTGAAGTTTGCTTACATCGTGATCGCGGCCGGAGTGATCGGGTATCTGTTCCTTTACATAAACGGGGATGTCAGCAATT
>JBEKOS010000370.1:0-4970 GCA_049521535.1 Terriglobales bacterium
GAAAGCGACCAGACCGGCTACATCACGGCCGAGTACCTCTTCTTTGATGGCAAGCGCCTGGCCCGAGTTGATAACCCCGCATCCGCTTCCACCTCCGCATCCACGACGCCGCCAGCGCCGACGCTGCAGTTTTACTTCTCCGATCACTTGGGCTCGACCGGGATGGTCTCGTCGATTGATGACAACGGCCAAGTAACTATCGAGATTAAATACAATCCTCTTGCCGCCGGCAGCAGCCATTCTTTCATTGTTGTCACTGACCGTGACGGGACGCAGTATGTCTTCCGAGCCGGCCCCTCTTTGGGCGCAGGGGGTTTTTCGCGGAGTTCTGGCCCTTGGCAAAACGCTGGAATAATCGCTGGAGCGAGTAGCGGTTCAGCATCACAATCTTCAACTCCAGATTCTTCAAAGTCGAATTCTTCCAATTCTGCTAGTCCGGGAGCTGGCCCTACTGCTCAAGGAGACCCATTCGGGCAGCTCTATGCGCAGCGGGAAAGCCCCACAGACCCTAACGGAGACAACATGTCCCCGATAAGCGGGTCGGTCACTGCTCTTTCAAACGATGCGCCTGCGGCCTCTTATCTTCAGCAACTCGACTCATTTGATAACACGCTCAATTCAATGGATATTCCGTATAATCCGCTTTCCACCAACAGCAATGCGTACGTAACGAATGCCCTCCAGTTCCTGAATGTGCCAGTGCCCAGTGCACCTGTGTGGGCACCCGGCTCGGGGACCAACCTGAATGTCGTCCCGCCACCGCCGCCACCACCGCCAGCGCCGCTGCCGCCCTGTTCTGTTGCCGGGGCGGGTGGGTCGAACTGAACTTGGAGGGCACGATGAGTCGATGGTTCTTATGGGCGATTAGCGCGGCGATACTGTGCGGAGCAGTGGCTGCTGTGGGGTCGGTTTTGCTGGCGCGCTCCGCGTGCCGCGCAGCAACTCAAAATGGAGCGATGAAGGATTTTCGCCAATTTACAGGGGAGGAGCTTGAACAATATGTCCGCCGTCAAGTTCCTCTAGGCAATTCACGAGCGTTCGTTGAGTCCTTCCTTGCGAGAGAACGAATGAGGTTCAATTACGACTCTTCACTCAACGCAACTCTGGCGAGTGCGCCTTGTCTCAAAGGAAGTGGGATTGTCGTGAAGTCTCTTGGATTGACCTTTCGATTCGACCGCGAATCGAAGTTGGTATTCATCGAGTCACACGTTCATCTGACGGGTCCGTAGCGGTATGATGCAGTCTGCTGAGACTTCGACGGATTTCTACTTTTGTGCATCCCGTTTCACCGGCAAAGAACGCGATACAGAGACCAACAACGACTATTTTGGGGCCAGGTACTACGCAAGCGCGATGGCGAGGTGGATGTCGCCGGACTGGGCAGAAAAACCAATAACTGTTCCCTACGCCGCCTTCGGAGAGCCGCAGAGTCTGAACCTCTACGGCTACGTGAGGAACAACCCCTTAAGCAAAGGAGACCTGGATGGGCACGGGGAATGGTACACCGCGACCGGTAAGCACATTGGCACAGATGGATTAAACGATGGCGCTGTGATTATCGTTCGTGACGCGAAGAGCGTTAGTTTTAGCTCGGACCATTCGCTCATAAATTCCGCCGCCAGCGGAACTCCCATTGGGTCTTTTTCCCGCGCGGAAGGGGTCGCCATGCACGACGCCGTCACAAGAAGCAATGCTCCGAACGAAACCGACAAGACTGGCGGCATGCACGAGGAGGGCTTTGCTACGACAGCGGGGAAGATCGTGGAAGCGCCGGCAGGACCCGCTGCGAAACCCGGCGACAATGCAGAGATAGTAGTTCCAACGAAGGATGATAGCACCTTGGCAGTTCACGTGCATCCTTTAGGGCAAGGTGATACTTATTTCGGCCAAGCGCCCTCGCCGCAGGATTTCAAGAATGCGGCTAACTCAACAGATCCTTCAATGATGAGGGCGGTGGTCGGCGCTGCAAGCGGAGACGTTTCGCTTTACAACGGAATGAGCAAGGACGTCCAAGCAACCGTTAAGCTAAAGGACTTCCCAACGCAATGACCGTGATCAAATGAGTCTGGGCAAGCATATCTTGTGCTGTCTGCAGTGTCTACTGCTTTGGTGCCCTCCGGGTGTTTATGGCCAAAGGAAACCTACCATGGGCACAAGGCCCGACCCTGGCGATCAGCGAGTTGAGGTGCGCTTCGCCGTTGGGCAGGAACCGATTGAGTGCAAGTCGTTTTCGCTCCGAGTTGAGCGGTCTGGCAAGGCTGTCATAAATGGCACGTTCACATCAGGCTTCGTGATACCTGCCGAAGGTGCAGAGAGGTCATCCGAGACGAAGCTGCGCGTGAGAATAGCATGCGGAAAACTGAAATGGTACTTTCGCAATGTTCCTAGTCTGGCCCTCCAGAAGGGTTGGTGGTGGGTTGGTACGGACCGCTCGCCGTTTCAGGGTGAATTTGATGGTCCGAAGTTTGCCAGTTGCCGTGTCATCCGGTTTCTGATGGTTGAACCTACTGAAAACGCAGGTTTCAATTACATCGAGACCGAACCGAAGACGCTCGAAGGAAGCCTCCAAGCCTGCACTGCTTCGGGGAAGCGGTGATGCCATCGGCCTGCGCACCTCCATGACGGACGCCTCCGGCACCACCTGCTGGGCCTACGACAACATGAAGCGAGTGGCCACCGTGCAGCGCACGGTGAATACCGGCCAAAACAATCCCGTCACGGGCGCGGCTCCCGCCTATGCGATCATTTATTTGTATAACTACGACGGCTCCGTCAATCAGATTACCTATCCGAGTGGACGAGGAGGGACGGACGAGAAGTTTCTGTAATGTCGCCGAATTCTCTCAGAAATGGTGGATACTCTTCGTCTGTCCCCATCCGTCCCATATACCGTAACGACTCCAGCACAAGGATGGTCTGACCCCAATGACAAGCTTACGTATTACACTCAGCACCCGTAGTAGGTTGTTGCTGGTTCTTGTTGTGGCGAGTCTGGGGTTGCAAACTATGGCGCACGCTGAGGACTCGCCGACATGTCGCCAATGGCTTGAAAAGGTGGCCCAAGTGCCGAAGCATGTCCGAGCAAAAGTGGCGGCACCGGTGGAAGGCTCAACGGCGGCAATCGTTGGCCTTTCTCCCGACCCGTGGGATGTTGCTTCGATGACTGAACCTGAGAAGCTGAACGCTATCCAATGCCTCTTGGGAGCTGAGAACGACCTGAGGCCAGCCGTTTTCAGCGGCGTGACACGGTTCGACATATCGCAGACGTTTGCTCCTGTGCATGTGAACCTTGCCGCGCTTTACGTCGTCTCTTACATCTACAGCGGCCACTATGACCACGCGGCTGCAGTGGCCCTGCGAGGGGACGACGCCTCGACTACCGACTCGAATGGCAACTACGTGACGAAGGCCAGCGCCATCCACAAAGCGTACAAAGCCTATCGAGCATGGTTCGCTAAGGTGCGTCAGATAGGGCTTGCCAACGCCCAGAAGTCCGGCCTGCAACCTCTGGAAGGCACCGGGCTGCGCTGGTACTGAGCCGTCTTCTAGCCAACCGCCAGCCGTCCTTCGGGGCGGCTTGCTGCGTCTGGGGCCTCCATCCGGCAGCATGGACGAGGCGGGACAGACGAAAAGTTTCTGTAATGTCGCCGAATTCTCTCAGAAATGGTGGATACTCTTCGTCTGTCCCCGTCACCTCCGTCACCTGGATGGAACGGATCCAATCTGTACTACATATTGACGGATGGTGTCGCGAATGGCCTCTTACTTACATCAATCGCCGGTTGTTCCTATACTGTTTATCAGGAGACGTCCTACGACCGCGATGAAGTTGGTTCTCGCAGTTATGGGACAGACCCCTGGAACGATTATGGGGAGTCCGTGCTAACGGAAACCGTCTATTCGGACCACGTCTATATCTGCAAGCAGGGACAAACACCTGCGCAAGAGCCAGTTTGCGCAACCCTCTATTGTAGTTTCCCTGTGATCGATGGGAAACGCAACATCCAGTGCACTCGATAGACCTGGCAAAAGGAGTTCTTATGAATCGCGCATTAGGCCTAGTTACTCTTTGCTGGTGCGCGCTTTCCGCGCAAGAGACAGCGACCACGGCGCCGTCCAATCAAGCATTTTCGCGACGCGCAGTCATTCGGCAGGAAGCGGGTTTCGCAAGCATATTTGCAAACGACCCCAGCCCGCTGAGGCAGGCTATTTTTGAGGTGCGCCTGAAATACGGCTGGATGGTGGATTTCGAGGAAGCTCCGGTGACCGGCATTGCAGATCTTGTCGACAACTCCGCTCCCCAGTGGCGAGCGAGTCACCCGAGCGAGAAAGGCTATTGGATCCCTAAAGGAGGGCCGTTTAGTAGCACGTTTTCGACTGACCTTGATTCTCTTCAAGACTCCTCAGGAGAAGAAGCAGCCTTGGCGAGATTAGTCGCGGATTATAACGCGAGCGGGAATCCAGGAAGATATATATTGCGGAAAGAAGGCAATCATCGTTTCGCGCTCGTCGGGGAGTATCAAGCCGGCGGCAAGGGCGCGGGAGCGAAGGCTTCTCCAATCCTTGACACTGAAATTACTTTTCCGCGGTCCAGAAGGAGCACACGAGACACTATCGACCTGGTGCTGCGCGAGGTTTCCGCTGCGAACGGAACGACTGTCGTCTTAACGAGCTGTCCGGAGAACCTGTTCGCGCGGACAGAGGTAGAGGCAGGCGGAAGTCGCGTTGCGGCGAGGGAACTGCTGCTGGAAGCGTTAGCGCCCACTGGCAGGCCATTTATATGGGTGATGCCATTCGACTCAAACGATGGAACCTATTTCATGACCATTGAGCTTGCCAGCAAGTCGTCGATAGACCAGTTTGGTCGCGAGCGCCTTTGTCCCGTCGATAGGCCCCAACGGTGCGCAGCCCCCGCAGAAAGGGTCAAGGGTGTCAAATGACGCGAAATGGAATTGGATAAGGGGACGATC
>JBEKOS010000371.1:0-8296 GCA_049521535.1 Terriglobales bacterium
GATTTCGACCCCGGCCTCACGGGCGCGCTGATTGCAAGCGACCACATGCAGCAGCGGGGGCGTTCCTTCCATCACGGCCACTGCATGTTCCCGCAATTCAGGGTTGGTGCGTGCGATTGCCTCCACGGGGAAATCAGGAACGAAAATGGCAGCAATAAGCATAAGAAGCAGTCGGTAGTCAGCAGTTAGCAAAATCTAGTCTGGCTGACTATCAGGGCACGACCCCAGCTTGCGGGGTCGTACCGTAAGGGTTTAAGAACGCTCCGGGCTTTAGTCCATGGGCGTTCGCGCACGGATTCTCGTATCGCTCAGAGCAACTAGCTGATGGCTGAAAGCTGAGTGCTGAAAGCTGTACTGCGCGATGGTTTTTTAGCCACGTCCACACCCGCCCGCACCACTTCCACCCGTGCGCTGATTCCCTGGAACAATTGCGTGTCCGTCAGCGACGGGCAACTGACGACTGGCGACTGGCCACTGGTTCTTAGTACGAGCGAAGCACAACTTTTCGCATGCGGTTCCTGTTCGACCACCAGCAGCACCGTACGGGTAGGTTCGACGGCCCGGCGAAAACGGAACCAGGAAGCCAGGGGCACGCGGCGCGCATATTCCGCTGGCACGCCCGCCAAATCAACCGCCACCAGCCCAAATCCTCCGCCTTGCAAAAGCAGGTCGGTGACTTTTAGCGCCTGCTCCAGGCACCAGAACCAGTTGTCAGTTGGCAGGCGCCAGTTGCCAGTTGATGAGCGTTTGCACCCTGCGCTGGCGACTGAGGACCACTGGTTCGCTGGGGCAGGCTGGTGACGGATAGCTGTTCCACTGCACCTGATCCACAGCAAACGCTCCAGTTCCACTCCAGCGGCCGCGGCTGAATGCGGATCAAAACCGTCAGTAGCGTCCACCAGGGCGCAGATTTCCTGCCGACGCGTGGCTTGCGCCAATGCTGCCAGCAATAGGCTGGTGCGGCCCGAAGAGGCCAAGCCGCAGATTTCGGTGAGCGCTCCCCGAGGTAATCCGCCGGTAAGCACATCCACCTCGGCGATGCCGCAGGCCGCGACAGGCGCAATCGGACGTTCCAGACGTGCCGCGGGAACCAGTTGCCAGCCTGCGAAGCAAGCTCCTGGCACTTGGCTCCTGGCTCTGGGTGGGTGCGGTTTTGACAGCCGGCAGCCGGCAGCCAAGTGCGAATTGGTTTCTGGTACAAACAAGGAAAACTGAAAACTCATGACAGGCCTCAAAGTTGGATTGGCCGTCAGAATTGGACGGCATATTTTCGCTTTTTATTCGCCATTAATATTCACTCTTGGATGGCGGGTTTGTCAAATTCCGAGATAGTTTCCACAGAATTTGGGCGTCAATTTCAGTGGAGGGAATGACCCTCAAAACCCAAAAGATAATTAGCGATACCCTATACCAACTCTGCTACAATTCTTGTTCCTGAATTTACTTTTAAAGGATTAATAATGGGCAATTTGTCCGCAGCCGCAGAAGTTCCGCGACCACTGGTCGAACTGAGCGAAGACGAACAGCTTTTTCGCGACAACATCCACCAGTTTGCCGAGGAGAAAATCCGTCCGCTGGTGCGCGAGATGGACGAGAAAGGCGTGTTCGATCACAGCCTGATTCACGAATTCTTTCAACTGGGACTCATGGGCATCGAGATTCCGGAAGAATACGGCGGCGGCGCCGGAACCTTCTTCGAGGCGATCCTGGCGGTCGAGGAACTGTCGCGCGTTGATCCCTCAGCCGGGGTGGTGGTGGACGTACAGAACACGCTGGTGAATAATGCCTTGCTACGCTGGGCCACTGCTGAACAAAAACAACGCTACTTGCCGAAGATGGCCAGCGAGTGGACGGGTGCGTATGCTTTGAGCGAGGCCGGCAGCGGTTCGGACGCATTTGGATTGCAATGCCGTGCCGAGTTGAAGGGCAGCGAATGGGTTCTAAACGGGCAGAAACTGTGGATCACCAACGCTAAAGAAGCTGGCCTGTTTATCGTGTTTGCCACCCTGGACCCGGCGCAGGGCTACAAGGGGATCACGGCATTCCTGGTGGAAAAAGATTCCCCTGGATTCACGGTGGGCAAGAAGGAAGACAAACTCGGCATACGTGCCTCTTCGACCTGCGAGTTGATTCTTGAGGATTGCCGCGTGCCGGCGGAGAATGTCCTTGGCGAAAAAGGCAAGGGATACAAGATTGCCATCGAGACGCTGAATGAAGGACGTATCGGCATCGGCGCACAAATGATCGGCCTAGCTCGCGGCGCCTGGGAATGCGCGCTCAAGTATGCCAAGGAGCGCAAGCAATTTGGGCAGCCGATTGCGAGCTTCCAGGGCATCCAGTTTCAACTGGCGCAGATGGGAACCGACCTGGAGGCGGCCCGCCTGATGGTCTACAATGCGGCGCGAATGAAAGATGCCCACATGGATTTTGTCAAAGAGGCGGCCATGGCCAAGCTGTTTTCTTCGCAGGTGGCGCAGCGCATCTCCTCGCAGGCGGTGGAGATTTACGGGGGATATGGATTTACCAAGGACTATCCCGTGGAGAAATATTTCCGGGATGCCAAGATCGGCGCCATCTATGAAGGTACCTCGAACATGCAGTTAAACACGATCGCAAAATTAGTGCTGGGCAAGTGAAGTAATTGAGAAATTGGGTAATTGAATAATTCAAGAGCGGTGGGTCATTGTTCAATTGCACAATTGCACAATTGCTAAATTACCCAGTCTTGCCATGACTCCCGAACGCCGCCAATTCGAGCGTTTGCCGCTTCGCGAAGAGATCATTGCGTTAGACCAGGGGGAACACCTTCTGGGACGGGTCCTGGACGCAGGCGGAGGCGGCATGGCGATTCGCCTCGATGGCGCGGCGAGTAATCCTAATTTAGTTTGTGGAGAAAAGTTGAAGGTGACGGTGGTTCAGCCGGGGCGTGAGCTTCGTCACACCATCGCTGTGATTGTGCGCCATAATGGCGATGGCCGTCTGGGATTGGAATTCTCCAAGCCGTCCCATTGAATAAGGGGAATTACCCGCAGTAAGTACGAGCAGCAAGCAACAGGCAGCCAGCAGAGCGCAAGTAGCTGGCCGCAGGTTGCTTGCTGCTTTTGTTTTCTAAGTGGAATCGCCTATGACTAACGGTCGCAAGGAGCACGCAAATCCGATTGCGCGGGTATCAGCGGTCGGCTAGTGTTTTCAGAGTAAGCCTTCAACGAGGCTAACCATGAATATTGATGAGTCCGTAGTGCCTTCGGTGCAGACGCCGGTTCCTTCCCCGGAGACGGCCTTGCGCCGGTTGGAAAAGCGCGACTGGTGGCTTTGGGCCGTAGCCTGCATTTTTCTGCTTTCGCTCACGGCGGCCATTCATACTTTTACGTGGAAAGGGACCGTTTCTCCCCACGATTCCTGGTGGGAGGAGCAGCAAACTGCAATTTACTATGTTGGCTTGTTGGTGCTTTTGTTCATCGTTTTTGCCGTTCACCGGCAATGGCTGTTTAACCGGCTGCGCCGCCAGCTTTCGGCGCAGTCAAACCTGATGTCGGCATTGGAGACTCGGGCCGAGGTTTTTCACAAACTCTCCATTCTGGATCCGCTCACTGGTTTGTACAACCGGCGTTTTGCTCTGCAGCATCTGCCCACGGAGATGGCTCGTGCCGAGCGTCATAACTATGCGCTGACCGTGCTCATGTTTGACGTAAACGGGCTGAAGATGATCAACGACCGCTATGGCCATTCGGCCGGAGACCTGGCTTTGCGCGAGTTTGCCGCGGCGCTGCGCAAGGCGGTGCGCAGTTCTGATATTGCGGCGCGCATGAGCGGTGACGAATTCCTGGCGATTGTGCCGGAGTGCACGGCGCAGGGTTGGCCGCAAATTTTGAGCCGGATGACCGGGCTCACGGTGGATTACCGCGGCGAGAACATCCCGGTCCGTTTTGCGACGGGTTGGGCGGAGTTCGTGTCGGGCGAGCCGGTCGAAAAACTGCTGGAGCGCGCCGATGCTCAGATGTATGAAGACAAGCGCACCGGCGGCGCCGAACGCAAGGCGGTAGCGGCGCAGGAACACGTCCGGCAAATGGAAAAGCTGACGACCATGGGCCGGGTGACTTCCGGAGTGGCCCACGACTTCAACAATCTGCTTACGGTGATCAAGGGCTATACCGAACTGGCGCTCGACAATCTGGGCGCACGCGATGAAATCCGGCCGCAGCTTGAAGAAGTGCGCAAAGCGGCGGAGCGTGCCGTCACGCTCACGGGTCAGTTGCTGGCCTTCAGTCGCACCCAGGTGTTCCAGCGGCGGGTTTTGGACTTCAACAAGTTGCTGGCGAACGCGGAAATGCTGCTGCGGCGCCTGGTGGGAGATCGTATCAAGCTGCAGGTGGTGCCCGGGATGGGGCTGCAAAGCGTGTTCGTGGATGGCAGCCAGATGGAGCAGATGGTGATGAACCTGGCAGCGAATGCGCGCGACGCCATGCCCACCGGCGGAACCTTGTTGCTGCAGACCGATAACTTTGAAATGGACAACGAATTCTGCGCCACCCACCCCGGTGCCCAGCCGGGCAGCTACGTGCGCCTTACCGTGAGCGACACGGGTGCGCTAATGGGCTCGGAAATGCAAAGGCGGATTTTCCAGCCTTTTCTGGCCGAGAGCGGCAAGGTGCGCGGCATTGGACTTTCGGCGGTTTACGGCATGGTGAAGCAGAACGGCGGCTACTTCTGGCTGGAAGGGGAAGCCGGGCAGGGAAACATTGTCTCGATCTTTCTGCCCAGCGCCACTGAGCCGGAGTTCGGGCGGCCGGAAGAAGAGGATGCCGAACCTCCGCAGGCGGAAGTCGGGGAGGGGACCGCAGTAATCCTGGTGGTCGAGGGGCTCGATTCGCTGCGGCAGTTTATGTGCGATTTTCTGCGTCTGGAAGGGTATGACACGTTGCGGGCCACTTCGGCCGACGAGGCGATCCATATGGCGGCCGAGTATACTGGTGGATTGCATTCGCACCCAGCGCCCGAACCTCAAAGTGTTGTACGTCACGGGCTATGCGGAAGACGCGTCGCTGTATCAGGAATGGCTGCAGGCGGACGCGCAATTTCTCACCACGCCGTTCACCTCGGAAGAGCTGCAGTCGAAGCTGCGGCGGCTGCTGGCCCTGGAAGGCATGCTGCAACCTTGAGGACGGCCGGGGATTGACATCGCCTCACTTCGCATCGGCAACCACGTAGACGTAACGCAACATCCGGGTGCCGGTATTCTTCACGTCATGCTCGGTTTGGGGAGGGCAGTAAATGGCGTGGTTGGCTTCGACCGGTAAAGACGGCCTGTCCTTGAATACCATTTCGCCCTTGACGCTCTCCGGGGGACCGCCCAGTACTGACAGGTAGTCCTTCCCCTGCGCGTCCAGTTCGATCACCTTCGCCGAGGGCTTCTTGCGGGCCGGCTCTGCCGCAAACGCAGTGGTCGAACCCGCGCAGAGTAACGCCATAGCGCCAAGAATAACAACGCTGCTGAGAAGTGCCTGCACCTTCATACAAACTCTCCTGTGATTTGGTTCCTTGTTTCTAAAGGGATTCATCATGATGCTGAGTGTGATCGTTTCACACATACAAAACAGATTTGACTTAAATCTTGGTGCCTAATAATATCGCCCAATGGCGCGGGGTGATTCCGTACATCCTCGCTGCTTGTTTCGGGAGAGGACTTTACTGGTTGCGAAAGATTACTAGCATCGCGTTGTTCCTGCTGCTGGCAGCCCCTGTCCTGCTTCCGTTTACCCAGATTGCTTCCGATTCCCCCGTGCCGGCCTGCTGCCGGCGCGACGGAAATCACCACTGTGCCATGTCGGCGGTGGCGCAAGTCCCGGGGCCGTCCGATCCGGAAGTTCGCAATCCTGCACCGCGCTGCCCGTACCGTAGTGCATTTTCTGTTTCGCACTCGCAAGCTTTTCTCCCGCTTTTTTCAGCTGCCTATTTTGCCGCAGCCTTAGGCCGGGACTCTCTGCACCTTCGGCGCGAGAGTGCGGCTAACCTTGTCCAATTCCGCAGCCATCCCAAGCGTGGTCCTCCTGGATTGGTTTAACTCCAAAACCTCTGCAACTGGTTATGCGGTTAAACCCTTGACCTCTGCGTGATGCCGCGTCATCGCGCGGCAGGCGACCAGCACATCTCTGGGAGGAGTTATGATTCGCGGGAAAGAGCAACACTTGTTTTGTGCGTGCATGATTGTTTTGATGGCTGCGTTACCGGCGCGGTCCACCATCTTCGGATCCATTCGCGGTGTGGTACAAGATCCGCAACACCGGCCGGTTGCCGATGCCGTGGTCACGCTGAAGTCAGCAACGTCCGAATGGACGCAGACGGTGCAGACGGACCAGGAGGGCGGGTTTGCATTTTCTGTCGTACCGCTGGGAGATTACCGGGTGACGGTGACGAAGAAAGGTTTTGCCGACGATCAGCAACCCGTCACTGTGGTTTCCAACTCCTCGCCCCTGCTGCATTACCAGCTTAGGATCGCCACGGTGAATGAAACCGCCACGGTCACTGGAGAAGCCCCAGAAACCCTGGCCACCGTCGATTCCGTCACGCCCACCACGCTGGTCACGCGCGCGGATATCACCGATACACCCGGCGCCGACCGCAGCAATGGCCTGGAGATGATTACCGACTACGTGCCCGCTACGTATGTCACCCATGACATGCTGCACATGCTGGGCGGTCACCAGGTAAGCTGGCTGATCGATGGCGTGCCCATCCCCAACACCAATATCGCCGCCAACCTGGGCCCGGTGATTGCCCCCAAGGACATCGATTATCTCGAAGCGCAGCGCGGCAGCTATGACAGCGCCTATGGCGACCGCACTTACGGCGTCTTCAACGTCGTGCCGCGCACCGGCTTTGCGCACAATCGGGAGTGCGACCTCACCGTCACCGCGGGAAACTTCTATCAGACCGACGACCAGATCAGTTGCGGAGGACACAGCCAGCGTCTGGCCTGGTATGCGAGCCTCAACGGCAATCGTAGTGAATACGGACTGCAGACGCCGATTCCGCAGGTCTACCACGATGCGGAAAACGGATACGGCGGATTCGCTTCGTTTATCTTCAATCCCGATTCCAAGAACCAGTATCGTCTGGTTACCTCGTTGCGGGAGGACTATTACCAGATTCCCTATGACCCCGATCCCAACTCCATCGGCAATCAGCAGTTGGTGGCGGCCGGCGAGTCCCCCAGTTACGGCCTGCGGGATGGCGAGCACGAAGTTGATGGCTACGTCGCGTTCTCCTGGGTCCACACCTTCAATCCCAACCTGCTGCTTACGGTATCACCTTTTTATCACTACAACGGCGCCGACTATCAGGGCGGTGCCAACGACTATCCCGTCATCTCCACCACGGATCAGACGGCGAACTATGGGGGCTTGCAGGCAAATTTTAGCCAGCACTTCTGGAGAAACGATCTCCAGGTCGGGGTCTACGGATTTGCCCAGCACCAATACAACTACTTCGACAACGTATTTACGGATGGCTCGTCCAACTTCCCCTCCTCTTCCATTGGTGTAACTGGAGGGCTGGCTGCGCTTTTCATCGACGACAAGTTCAAGGTCACTTCATGGCTGACCTTGTTTGCCGGTGTTCGCCAAACCCATTTCAGCGCTGACGTCGTGGAGAACGCGACCGATCCGCGCGTGGGTGCTGCCGTGAGAGTGCCACGCCTGAACTGGGTCTTCCGCGGCTTCTATGGCCAGTTTTACCAGGCGCCGCCCCTTTCGACGGCCACCGGTGCGCTGATGGGTTTGGCCAACAGCCAGAATTTCACCTTCGCTCCCCTGCGGGGCGAGCGGGATACGCAATATCAGATCGGCGTAGCCATTCCTTATCGCGGCTGGGTACTGGACGCCGATAACTACCAAACCCGGGCCACGCACTGGCTGGACCATAACAACATCGGCGAATCCAACCTCTTTTGGCCCATTACCTGGCAGGCCGCTCTGATCCGGGGCTGGGAACTCACCTTGCGCTCTCCCCGCATGTGGAATCGCGGCCAGTTTCACCTGGCCTATGCGAATCAAATCGCACAGGCCACCTCGCCCGTCACTGGAGGCTTGATCTGCCCTACGCCGGTCACGCCGGCCTGCCCGCTCGATATCCCGCCCGGCTATGCGCCGGTGGACCACGATCAGCGCAACACCCTGAGCGTGGGCTTCAATGGCACGTTGCCCTGGCAGTCGTACGCTTCGGCCAACGTGTACTACGGCTCCGGGTTCACCAACGGCATACCGGACGCGCAATATCCCGGTCCCTATCTGCCGTCGCA
>JBEKOS010000372.1:0-4935 GCA_049521535.1 Terriglobales bacterium
TCGTTCTCGTACTACCTGGCGGGGGCGGCCCTAGTGGTTTTGTTCCACTACGTCAATCAATTCATCGGCTGGCAAGTCTCGGTAATTTTTCTGCCGGTGATCTACTTCATTTACTATTCGTACCGCCAGTATCTGGGGAGGCTCGAAGCAGAAAAAAGCCATGTTGAGAGCATGGCATCGCTTCACTTGCGGACCATTGAGGCCCTGGCGCTGGCCATCGAAGCCAAGGACCACACTACCTTCGATCACTTGCAGCGCGTGCGCGTGTATGCAACCGAGATTGGCAAGGAACTGGGCCTGCCCACGCCGGAACTGGAAGCCCTGAAGGCCGCCGCTATTTTGCACGATATCGGCAAACTGGCAGTACCCGAGCACATCATCAGCAAGCCGGGAAAATTGACACCGGAAGAATTCGAAAAGATGAAGATTCATCCCGCAGTCGGAGCAAAAATCCTGGAGCGGGTGAAGTTTCCGTATCCGGTCGCACCGGTGGTCCGTTCCCATCATGAGAAGTGGGACGGCTCGGGCTATCCTGACGGGCTTAAAGGTGAAGCCATTCCCTTGGCGGCGCGAATCCTTTCCGCGGTGGATTGCTTAGATGCTCTGGCTTCAGAACGCCAATACCGGCGTGCCATGCCGCTCGACAAAGCCATGGACTACGTAGCCGGATTGGCAGGCAGAGAATTCGACCCCAAAGTCATTGAGGTTCTCCAGCGGCGCTACATTGCGCTGGAGGAAATGGCGAACGCGCAGTCCGCGATGGTAGGCTTGAACCCTGCGGAAGATGTCAATCCAACAAATCTGGCTGCGCCTGCGGCCGGATTCGTGCGCGAAACCCGATCCGAGGAGGCCAGCCGCAAGGGCGATGATTTCCTTGTTTCAATTGCCGGTGCCCGGCAGGAAGCTCACATGCTCTTCGAATTGACCCACGACCTTGGCAATTCGCTCAGCCTGGACGATACCTTGTCGGTGGCATGCGGCCGCTTGCGCAAGCTTGTGCCTTACGATTCCATTGCAATCTGGCTTCGCGAGAATGAAGTTCTAATTCCACGATTTGTCAATGGCGATGACTTCCGCCTGTTCAACTCACTTGAGATTCCGCTCGGACAGGGACTTTCCGGCTGGGTCGCGAGCAACACTCAGCCCATCCTGAATGGAAACCCTTCGGTTGAACCGGGCTATCTCGGTGACCCTAGCAAGTTCAGCCATTTGCATTCGGCACTATCCATTCCGTTGGAGAGTCTGGCCGGTACAATCGGCGCGCTGACGCTCTATCGCGCCGACGCTGACGCCTTCAGCCGAGACGATTTGCGCATCCTACGCGTCATCGGTTCCAAGTTCGCGCTGTCCATCGAAAACGCTCTCCGTTTCCAACAGGCGCAAACCTCGGCGACAACGGACTTCCTGACCGGGCTGCCCAATGCCCGCTCCCTGTTCCTTCATCTGGATGCCGAACTGGCGCGGTGCAAGCGATCCTCGTCTTCCCTTGCGGTAATGGTCTGCGACCTTAATCGCTTTAAGGAGGTGAATGATCGCTTCGGGCATCTTGAGGGCAATCAGTTGTTGCGCGACTTCGCTCAACTACTGCGCGAGAACTGTCGCGAATACGATTATGTGGCTCGAATGGGTGGCGATGAGTTTGTACTCATCGCTCCCGGACTGACTGAAGAAGCAGCTACTTTTAAGGCTGAGCTGATTAGCGATTTGGCCACCCAGGCAGGACATCGCATTTGTCAGGACAAGCTTACCCTTTCCGCGAGCATCGGAACGGCGTTCTATGTGGTTGACGGCACCGACGCCGAACAACTACTGGCCGAGGCCGATCGCCGCATGTACACTGCCAAGCGTAAGAGCGCAGAGCGCTACAGCCTCGAGGAAAAAGAACGCGTGGCCGCGCCACGTGCGGTTGTCCACACCGCTTCCGCTTCACGAGATCAGAGAGGCGCGCCGGCGTCGGCGTTGGTGCACTGACGTGCCTGTCGACAGCCGACAGATGTCTGGCGCCGCCAACACCATCCCCCCCTCCGATGATCGGGAGCGATCGTTTTCCGCACGAAGCGCGGCCATAGGGACTCGCGTGGGCCGAAGACTGGCAAGACGGTTACTATACTTCGGCATCACCTTATTTCTAGGCAGCTTCGCTGCTGCAATGCTCGTCCGGATTGCTCCCGGATTCGACGCCGACGTAGCCCAGCTTGATACGCGGCTTAGCCAGGAGAGCGTAGACGCACTGCGGGCCAAGCGCGCGGCCAATTCCGACATCTTTCGCTATTACGCTCAATTTGTTCGTTCCGCCGTACAC
The DNA here is from genome assembly GCA_049521535.1 of Terriglobales bacterium. Taxonomy (GTDB): domain Bacteria; phylum Acidobacteriota; class Terriglobia; order Terriglobales; family Acidobacteriaceae; genus CAZUCM01. The sequence continues at coordinate 2,303 of JBEKOS010000372.1, forward strand.
GGCGACTTTGGAACCTCGATTAATCTGCAACGCCCGGTTCGGGAACTGCTTAAAGAACGGTGGCCAACGACTGCGCGCCTCGCCGGTCTCGGGCTCCTCGGAGGCTGGTTGCTCGCCTGCCTACTGGCATTTTCGGCAGCCTTGTTTCGACAGACGCTCCCGCTGTGCGGAGTTGTGGCGGCGCTTCTCAGCGGCTTGTTTTTGTGCATCCCCACGGCTGTCCTGGCGTTGGCATTTGTGATTTGGAGAGCTCCAGCCAGCATTGCCGTGGCTCTCGTCGTATTTCCTAAAGTCTTTCGCTACGCACGAAATGTACTGCTCCGCAACTATGAATCGGCGCACATCATCACGGCACTTGCCAAAGGGATCGGACCGCTCCGCGTTTTGTTTTTTCACGTGTTGCCGGTCAGTGCGGCTCCCCTGGTGGCACTCGCCGGCGTGTCCGTAACCATAGCGCTCGGCGCGACCATACCGGTCGAGGCGTTGTTGGGGATCCCGGGCATCGGCGACCTGGCATGGCAAGCGGCTCTAAACCGCGACTTGCCCCTTCTGGTGACCGTCACCGGCATGGTTACTATCGTTACGCTGGGAGCAAACCTGATTAGCGATATGCTGAATGCAGACGTAGTTGGCAGCTAGCAAGCGCAGCGACAACCGCACGCAGTCCTGACTTCTGGCTACTTACTCTTAGCACGATTCACATGAAATATGCTCGTCCAGTTTCGATCGGGATGCTGGCGGTGGTTGCGATTAGCTGCCTGTTGGCAGGGTATATCGCCCCCGGGGGATATGCCAATCAGTTTCGCGAAGCGCCCAACGCCGCACCTTCGCGAGCGCACTGGCTGGGTACCGACGATCTGGGACGCGATCGCTTCGCCCGCCTTGTCTATGGCACGCGCATATCTCTTCTGCTCGCTCCCGCCGCGGCATTGTTGTCTACCCTGCTGTCGGCGCTCATCGGCGGTGCCGCAGGATTTCTAGGGGGTGCGTGGCAGAAATTCGCCATGGCGGTGACGGATCTGTTTTTGTCGTTGCCTTGGCTGTTCTTGCTGATCACTGTTCGTGCCGTGCTGCCGTTGAATGTGTCGCCGTTGACGTCGGTGACGGTCACTTTTTTGCTGCTGGGTATGCTAGGATGGGCCGCTTCCGCGCGGGTCATCTGCGCCAGTGCGGTATCGATGCGCACGAGTGACTTTGCCTTGCAAGCCCGTGCGCTCGGAGTTCGCCCCTGGCGGCTCGCCCTGCGCTACATCCTTCCAAATCTCAAGCCTATTCTGCTAGCGCAGTTTTGGATCAGCGTACCGGTATTCATTCTCAGCGAGGCTAATCTTGGCGTTCTGGGATTGGGAGTCGCCGAACCACTGCCCTCCTGGGGCAGCCTTTTGCGCGAACTCGAGAGCCTGGCAACTTTTTCCGGCGAATGGTGGAAATTCGCGCCGTTGATTGTACTTCTTCTGGTTGTCGGTAACTTTGAAGTGCTACTGTCGAAAAGCGAGGTGGCAGCATGAGAACAAGAACATTTGGGAATTGGGATTTGGGATTTGGGATGGCAAAAGGCGCTGCCCGAAGCTTCCTAAAATCCCAATTCCTAAATCCCAAATCCCAAGTCTGGGTATGCGCACTTGTCATCGCTCTTTGCACTGCAACGCGAGCTGCCAATGAGCTTCGCTTTTGTCTGAAAGGCGATCCCAAGACCTTCAATCCTCTGCTGGTAGATGACGACGATTCGGACACGGTTGTCTATCTGACTGGAGGCGTCCTGGTGCGCATAAACCGCCAGACACAGTTACTCGAGCCTGAACTTGCGACCGAATGGAAGGTAAGTAAGGATGGCCGTACGATCACCTTCACCTTGCGAGAACATGTTTTTTTCTCAGATGGCACACCCTTTGGGCCGGAAGACGTTGCCTTCACCGTGAAAGAGATGTTGGACCCTGCGCTGCACTCGCCGATCGGAGACTCATTTCGATCCGGCACGGGCGCGACGACGACAAAGGTACCGGACGCTCGCCATATCGCAATTACATTCCCGGCTCCGGTGGCCGGCTTGGACCGTTTGTTTGACGGAGTAGCGATCTTGTCCTCCAGGTCGCCGAAAAAAGAAATGGCCACGCTGGGGCCATATTATGTCGGCGACCATAAGGCGGGCTCTTACGTTCTGCTTAATCGCAACCCAAACTACTGGAAGCGAGATTCTGGTGGCCGGCAACTTCCCTACATCGAGACGATTAGGCTGGGAATGCAGTCGAATCGCGATATCGAAATGCTGCAATTCAAAAATGGCGAAATACACCTGATTAATTCGATTGATACGGAGTACTACGACCGCCTGGCCGCGTCCTCCGGATCGTCGCTGCACGATGCCGGGCCATCGTCGGACACCGAGCAGGTGTGGTTCAACCAGGTCCCCACCGCGCCCATCGAGCCTTATAAACGCGCCTGGTTCCGTTCGCAGAATTTCCGAGTCGCGGTATCGAAGGCAATCAATCGTGATGACCTTGCCAGGGTGGTGTTCGGCAGCCATGCCCGCCCGGCGGTTGGCCCGGTTTCACCCGCCAACAAGCTCTGGTTCAATGCTGGTCTGAAACCAATTCCGCACGATCCAAACGCATCCCTTAAGCTGCTTCAGGCGG
>JBEKOS010000373.1:0-4927 GCA_049521535.1 Terriglobales bacterium
AAAAGATCAAGGAATTCAAGTCGCAGCATATGGGCGATCTGCCGGAACAGGTGGAAAGCAACGTTCAGATCCTGAATGGCCTGCATGACCAGCAAAGAAACCTGGGAGAGGCGCTGAATCACGCCCAGGAGCAGAAGCTTTTTCTTCAGTCGCAGCACAATCAATTACAGGCGGTGCATTCCTTTAACCCCAGCAACACGGTTAATCTCCCCCAGGTGGAAACGGAACTGGCCAGGCTTAAGACCGCCCTCGCCGACGCGTTGTCGAAGTATACCGAGCAGCACCCCGAAGTCATTCATCTGAAAGCCCAGATCGCAAGGCTTGAAAAGCAAAAAGCTGATCTCGAAGCCAGTCTTGCTGCGGACATCAAAAATAATAAGGAAGTCATGCCCACCACGCCGGCGGAGGTTCAGCAGCAGGAGGCTTTGCGTCAGAACGAGGCTTCAATGAAAGCCAATGATAAGGAGATCGACGACCTTCACCGCCGAATGCAGGATGTAGAAGCGCAGATAGCCGCCTACAACGGCCGCCTAAATGCGACGCCCATGCGTGAGCAGCAGCTTGCCGACCTGAAGCGCGATTACGATTCGTCCAAGGCAAATTACGACGCGCTGTATAAGAGTCAGCAGAAGGTGCAACTCTCCACCAATTTGGAAAAACGGCAGGAAGGACAGCGGTTCACCATTGTTGATCCTCCCATTTTGCCGCGCAAGCCTTACTCGCCCGACCGCGTGAAATTCAGTCTGGTGGGATTGCTGGCGGGACTTCTGCTGGGCGGCGCCTGCCTGGGCATGGCGGAGTATCTGGACGACAGTGTGCGCAGCCGCCAGGATGCCAAGATTGCCGGCGTACGCGTGCTGGTCGGCATTCCGCATTTGACTACACCGGCGGAGGAGCAACGCATGGCGCGACGGCTCAAGGTCGAGTGGTGTACGGCGATTGTGATTCTCGGGATGATCATCGCGGGCAATGTGCTGGTGTTTTACAAGGGATAATCAATGTACGAAAGCTTCTATGGCATGACGCGCAATCCGTTCGGGCTGAGCCCGGACCCGCGCTTTTACTACCCCACGCCCGCTCACAACGAGGCGCTGGCCAACCTTTCGTACGGCATCTCCAAACGCAAGGGAATCATTGTCCTGACGGGCGAAGTAGGTACGGGAAAGACCCTCCTTCTGCGCTACCTCATCGAGGCGTTGATCAAGGCCAAAATCCACTACTCCTATATCTTCAATCCAAAACTGTCCCCTGCGGATTTCCTGCACTACGTGATGGCGGATTTCGGCATCAAGCAGCCGGGCACTTCACGCGGCGAGATGCTGCTGCAGTTCAACCAGTTCCTGATTGACGTCTATCGCCGGGGTTCCACCGCGGTTTTGCTGGTGGACGAAGCGCATCAGCTCAGCACCGAGGTGCTGGAGGAACTGCGCCTCCTCACCAATATCGAGACTTCTCAGCAGAAGCTGCTGCAGATCGTACTGGTCGGGCAGCCCGAACTCGATGAGCTCCTGGATTCCAACGAATTGCGCCAGCTCAAGCAGCGAATCGCTTTGCGCTGCCGGTTGCAGCCGCTCGATGAAGCCAACCTGCACGGGTACATCGTGTGCCGGTTGCAAAAGGCGGGCGCCGGCGAGCGCGCGGCCGAATTGTTTCCGCGGGAAGCTTTGGATCGGATTCGTCATTATTCCGGCGGCGTTCCGCGCCTCATCAACACGATTTGCGACAGCGCGCTGGTGAATGGTTATGCCCGGCGGGAAACCGCAATTCACCCCGAAGAGATTGAAGAGGTGGCGGCTGACCTGCGTCTCAATGTTTACACCCAGGCGCCCAAGAGAGGCTCCAATGGGGACTCCCCGGAGGAAGCCCTGATTTCTCAAATCATGATGCGCCTAGCCAAGGCGATGGCCGGCGGCGATCATCCCCACGCGCCCGCTCCCGGTTCTGCGGCGGAAACGCCCGGTGGAGGACACGAAAAGGCTGAGCGCGTAGAAGCCAGGGATAAAGACCACGAAGGGAGTGGGGTGATATGAGCCGGATTTTTGAAGCTCTGCGGCAATCGGAAATGGAAGTAATGGCCGGACTTGATTCGTCCGCGCCCGTGGACCCAGCACCAGGGCAATTAACGGCGCCTGAACTCTCGCCCGCTCCGGAAGATCCACCGGCTCCGGCCCCTGCCTTTGCCCCGGCGCTTGACCTCAGTCAGCTGACGACGATCACGCCGCAGCCATTGGTCCCCGGGGTCCTGGTGGCCATGAGCGACGAACGCGGCTTGGGCGCAGAGAAGTTTCGCGTTCTAGCCACGCGATTGTCCAATATCCGGCGGAATACGCCCCTCAAAATTTTGCAGATCACCAGCAGCGTTCTAGGTGAAGGGAAAACTCTGGTTTCGAGCAACCTCGCGGTGACGCTTGCCAAACGCTCCAGTCAGAGTGTTTTGCTCATCGAGGGCGATTTGCGCAAGCCCGCGGTATGCCCGGTGTTCGGCCTGCCCTTTCTGGAAGGCGTTGGCGATTGGTGGCGGCAGAAGGATAGCTCCATACTGCCATTTCTGCGACGCGTCAAGGATAGCTCTCTGGTGTTGCTTGGTGCCGGCGCCGTGGCCCATCCTGTGTCCATCCTGCAATCCGGCCGCTTGACCGATCTTATGCGTCAACTTGCCGGCTGGTTTGACTGGATCATCGTGGATACGCCTCCGTTGTTGCCGATCGCGGACTCAAATTTGTGGGCTCGTCTGGTGGATGGAACGCTGATGGTGATTCGGGAAGGCGTGGTGCAGCGGCGGTCGCTCAAATCCGCAATCGACAGCATGGACAGCCCGAAGCTGGTGGGCGTGGTGATCAACGATGCTCACGATTTCGACCGCATCGACTACTATGGGCGCTACGCTTACGGCTACGGGACAGATCAGAGCACACCCCCGAAGAAGCCAAAGAAGGATGCACGGAAGTGATCCGCTTCCGCAATGTTTATTTTCCGATCCGGACCGTGTTCCTGGGCCTATCGGACGTGATGTTGGCAACCTTGATCTTCCTGGCTGCCATGGTGGCGTGGCTGGGAACGATCAACGCCACCATTGTACTCAATGAGGAACAGGGCTTCCTTAAGCTGGCCCTTATCGTGACGGTTTTCGCCGTCTGCATGTACTACTTCGATCTTTATGACCCGATGGCGCTGCAGAGCCAGCGCGAGGTCTCGGCCCGCCTCATACAGGTCCTGGGTTCGATGTGCGTGGTTCTGGCCGTCCTCTATACACTGGCGCCAAGAGTGCGGATGGGTGAACGCATTGTTTTCACCGGCACCCTGCTTATTGGAGTTTTGGTGCCGCTGTGGCGCGCCCTTTTCCTGTGGTGCCTGCGCCGTCCTCTTTTTCGCGAACGAGTTTATGTGCTGGGTTGGGGCGAACGCACGCAGGCGTTGGTGCAGGACCTTCGGAGCCGCTCCGACCTGGGGATCGAGGTGGTCGGGTGGGAAGATGCCATGGGTCCGGCGGTGAGCCGGGACGATCTGGCGCGCAGGCTGCGCCGACTCCGCTACCAATCGGTGCAACGCGTCATTGTCGCAGCCGCCGATCGCCGCGGCACCATCCCCATGCGTGAACTGCTCGATTTACGCCTGCGTGGCGTCGTCGTGGAAGATGCCGCGGACCTGTTCGAGAAGCAAGCGGGAAAAATCGAGATAGACACCCTCTGGCCCAGCTCACTGATCTTCTCAGACGGGTTCCGGCTTAGCCAGTCCTATGTTTTTGTCCGGGCACTAGCCTCCGCGGTGATTTCATTCCTGCTGCTCGTGTTAGTCCTGCCGCTGTTCCCTTTCATTGCTTTGGCAATCAAGCTTACTTCCAGGGGCCCGGTGTTCTATTCTCAGGCACGGGTGGGAGGGCGCGGAAGGATTTTCCATTGCTATAAGTTTCGTACCATGCGCTCCGACGCAGAGGCCGATACTGGACCTACCTGGGCAAACGACGACGATCCTCGAATTACGCGCGTGGGCCGATTTCTTCGTAAATCGCGGCTGGATGAGTTGCCGCAGCTCTGGAACGTCCTGCGGGGAGACATGCTGTTCGTGGGGCCGCGTCCGGAACGTCCGGAATTTGTGAACTGGCTTTCCGAGGAGATTCCCTACTATGGTTTGCGCCACGTAGTGCGGCCGGGGATCACCGGTTGGGCGCAGGTTCGCTATCGCTATGGCAACACCGTGGATGATGCTCGTGAAAAATTGAAATACGACCTCTTCTATATCAAGCATGTATCCCTTGGCCTCGACCTGTGGATCATGTTCGAGACCATCAAAACGGTCCTCTTGCGACGTGGTGCGCAATGAAATGGGTATTCTGGATTTCAGCGGCCCTCCTGGTTTATGCCTATGCGGGTTATCCCGTTTGCCTGTGGATTTGGAGTCGTTGTCGTCGGCGGCCGGTGAGGCAGGCCGAGATATTCCCTTCTATCTCCGTCGTCATGGCAGTGCACAATGAAGGCGGAGTACTGGCCCGAAAGCTCGAGAGTGTGTCCGACGTGGATTATCCCGCCGCGCGGTTGGAAGTGGTTGTGGCCTCGGACGGCAGCGACGACGACACCAATAAGATTCTGGGAGCAACTTCCGAAGTGCGCTCCGCCATTCTCGAATCGCGTCAAGGAAAAGCCGCGGCGTTGAATAGCGCAGTAGCCCTTGCGCAGGGAGAGATCGTTCTATTCACCGATGCGCGCCAACGGATCGAGCCGGATGCAATCCGGTTTTTGGCCGAAAGTTTCGCCGATCTGTCGGTTGGTTGTGTCAGCGGTGAGTTGATGGTCAGCGAGAGCGGCACACAAAGCCAGGCCAGAGGTTTGGGCCTCTATTGGGAGCTGGAGAAGATGGTTCGTCGTCTTGAGGCCGAGATCGGATCGACGGTTGGCGCGACGGGAGCCCTATACGCAGTCCGGCGCAATCT
>JBEKOS010000374.1:0-4913 GCA_049521535.1 Terriglobales bacterium
TTCTATTTCCGGCCCACGGTGATTTATCACCAGTCTGTTGCTCGCTGGTGGGAACGCCTTCTCTTTCGGAAGCGGATGCGGGAGTGGTACGAGACGGCCACCTGCATCGTCCTTAGCCCGGATTTCTCACGAATAAATTGAAAAAGGCTGTCTCTTCTGGCATAAGCATTTTGATGAGAAAAACTTGCGCCAGAGAACGGAGACAGCCTTATGAGCACAGAGTGTAACGGAAAACTTTTTGAATTTCATTCCTTAGGACGGCGGGAAGTACGGGCGGATTTTGGCGGTGGGGCGATGAGCAGCGACGGCGGTGGGCTGCTGCTGCGGGAGGTGGAGAAGCGGACGGGAATTCTGGCGCGGTTTGCGGAGTGCTTTGAGGATCATCGCCAAACGGAGCGGATCGAGCATCGGGTGGAGGAGTTGGTGGCGCAGCGGGTGTACGGGTTGGCGCTGGGATACGAGGATTTGAACGATCACGACGAACTGCGGCGGGATCCGCTGCTGGCGGTGTTAGCGGAGAAAGCCGATCCGACGGGAGAGAGCCGGGCGCGGGAGCGAGATCGGGGGAAAGCGCTGGCGGGTAAGAGCACGCTGAACCGTTTAGAGCTGACGAAGGCGGAAGTGGAAGAGAAGGAACGCTACAAGAAGATCGTGCTGGATCAAGGGGCGGTGGACCAGTTGCTGGTCGAGGTGTTGCTGGAATCGTACGCGCAAGCGCCAGCCGAGATCGTTCTGGATTTGGATGCCACAGACGATCCCCTGTATGGGCGGCAGGAGGGGCGGTTCTTTCATGGATACTACGGGGATTATTGTTATCTGCCGCTGGATATCTTCTGTGGGGATGCGCTGGTGTGTGCACGCTTGCGGACCGCGGATCATGGTGCGGCGGCGGGGTGCGTGGAGGAGTTGGAGCGGATCGTGCAGCAGATTCGCCAGGCCTGGCCGGAGGTGAAGATCATCCTCCGGGGCGACTCGGGATTTTGTGGGGAAGAGCTAATGAAGTGGTGTGAGGATCATGGGGTTGACTATGTGCTGGCTCTGGCGAAGAACGAGCGGTTGAAGGCGGAGATCCAGGGGGAGATGGAGCAGGCGGCGGCCGCGTTTGCGCAGACGGGGAAGGCGGCAAGGGTATTCAAGGAGTTCCCCTATCGAACGCGCGACAGTTGGTCGCGGGCGCGGCGGGTGGTGGCGAAGGCGGAACATTTAGAGAAGGGAGCCAATCCACGGTTTGTGGTGACGTCGCTGTCGGCGGAAGCCTGGGAAGCGCGCCCCTTGTACGAAGAACTGTATTGCGCGCGAGGGGAGATGGAGAACCGCATCAAAGAGCAGTTGATGCTGTTCGCGGACCGCACGAGTACGGCATTCATGCGCAGCAATCAGATCCGGCTGTACTTCTCCTCGATCGCCTATCCGCTGCTGGAAACGCTCCGGCGGCTGGGCTTAAAGGGCACCGCGCTCGCCCAGGCCCAAGCCACGACGATTCGGTTGAAGGTGCTGAAGATCGGAGCGCTGATTCGGGTGACCGTGCGCAAAGTGTGGATCGCGCTGGCCGGGGGTTACCCGTACCAGGAAGTCGGGGCCACCATCTGGGCACAGCTTCAGCCGGTGCCCCTGCGGGCTTAAAGGCGCCCCTCGCTCCGGCCCTGGTTGGAAAAGATATGCACAGGCGGAAGTGTGCCGAATCTCACCTGCAAGCCCTTTGTTTTCAGGAGGGGGATTGGCGGGAAACGGGGCATTGGTTATGAGCGATCGTCCACAGGCGCTTTTTCAATCCCGCATGCATCCCAAGGGAACTTCAGTCGAGATTGTAAGTGCCCTCGAAGCTGGTCTCAATAAAGTGGTGAGAAAACCGGGTTAGGAGTCTCAGATAACCTGCATTTGTAGCGGTTCAATATTATAAACCCGGAAGCCAGGGAACGGGGGCTTGCACTCTTGGATCCGTCACGACATCGACTACGACGGGAGCGTCGGCGGCGAGTGCGTTTTCCAGGGCCGGTCCGATTTCATCCGGACGCTCCACGCGGATTCCTTGGCAGCCCATGGCCTTAGCGATTAGGGTAAAATCCACGTTTCGAAAGCGCATCAGGTCAGAAGGTTTGCCGCTTCTCGCCCCATAAGCTTGCTCGACGAGCGGCAAACATTGGCCGAGGGCCGAATTATTATTCACGATGGTCACCGTTTTGATTCCCCACCGGGCCGCCGTCTCCAATTCGCTGATGTGGTAGTAAAAGCCGCCATCACCGACGAAGCTGATCACCGGTCGTTCCGGCACCGCGCACTTTACTCCCAGCGAGGCGGGAAATCCCCACCCCAGGCTTCCTGCTGACCGGAGATAGGTTTGACCACGCTGAGTCAGGGAAACGGATGTGCCTGTCCAGATGCCCGAGAATCCGGTGTCGGCCACGAGGACAGCATTGGAGGGAAGTCTTTTTGTTAGTTCCGAGCACAACCTCTCGACGCGGATGGGAAGCGTGTCGGACAGCATCAGTGGGCGCCTTTCGTCCTTCCATTCCGCGACCAGGGTTTGGGCGCGGGACATCCAGAGGTCCTTTCTATCCTGCCGATTGAGTAAACCTGACACTTAAATCCGGCGTAATCGAAGCTAGAGAATCGCGATAGAAGGCACATTTGATGCGGGTTTTCTGACGCTGTGTTATGCTGAGCCTTACCTAATGTTTGGTTAGGTAAGGCTCAGAGTGCGGCGATCGCCACGCCACTTACAAATCGTTTGTAACCATGCGGCTCTGACGCACTTCGGCGGCACCTGTTTCCTCCATGAGTTTATACGAGTGCTGCAATTTCGTGATTTTCTTGCCCGGCACTTGACCTATCCCCGACGCAATAACGACTACAGCTTATCCCAGATGCTGCTGGCATTAATCTATCCCATCATCTTGGGGCTGGATCGTATTGAGACCTCCTCGCTATTACGTTCTAACGGGACTTTTCAGCATGTGACCGGCTTGCCGGGCTTTCCCAATCCCCAGACCTTACGACGATTCTTGCGGAACGCCCCCGCTCAGTTCCATGAGCAATTACACCGCGTGAACGATCGACTGCTGCAACGGTTCATCCACTTGCCGGAGCATCGCTCGCGTCTCCTCTTCGACCTGGACAGCACCGTGGTTCCCGCTTTTGGCCACCAGGAAGGTGCTGAGGTCGGCTACAATCCGCGCTATCGTGGTAAGCGGTCCTATGACCCGTTGCTCTGCGTGGAAGCGAACTCCTCTTTTTTGTGGGATGTCGAACTGCGGCGCGGTGATGCCGGAACCTGGGCGGGCAGCGAGGCACTGTTGGCCTCCTGTTTTCTCTCCACTCCTTCCGACATTCGGGAGTTCCGGGTGCGAGCCGATGCGGGCTTCGGCTACGGCCCGGTGTTGGACATGCTGGAAGTGCGTCCAACGGCCCAATATGCGGTGGTCGCACGCATGATCCCCTCCCTGAAGCGCGAACTCGGCGCTTTGCCCTATGCGCCGATGAATTCCCGCTGGGAGATCGCGGAATTCGAGCACCATCCCCACGGTTGGTCACACGCCCGCCGTTGTATTGTGGCGCGGAGATTGATCAAGGAGAGCGATCCGCAGCCGACCTTGTTTACCCTGGGGCGCTACGTATATCGAGCCTGGCACACCAACCTGCCGCTGACCCCGGCTGGGGTGTGGCATTTCTACGACGGCCGGGCCGGAATGGAGCGACGCATTCGGGAAATTCGCGAGGACTTTGCACTCCCCAAGATCCCCACTCGTGCGTTTGCAGCCAACGCGCTCTATCTCGAAGTGATTCGGCTCGCCTACAACTTGGTCACGGCTTTTCAGCGGACGTGCCTTCCCGAGGAATGGCAAGGCCTGACTCTGCGCAAACTCCGCCAGAGACTCTTTGGGGCGCCAGGTGAACTTACACGCCCGCACAACCGACCTACTCTAAGATTAGTCAACTCGCCTCTTGTTGCCATGCGGGCAGAGAAAATACTCGATCACGTTCATAGGCTGAAACCACTGAAAGGCTGAAGGTCCTTTAGTAAAGATGACCTGACTGCTGCATAAGTTTGAGAGCAAACCCTCGGTTTTCGGGCATTTTCAGTCAAATTGAAGGGAATTCACGCCGGAGTTAAGTGACAGGCCGCGCAGCGACGCTTTAGGATCACCAAGGATCCCCAACGTCCCCGGATAATTCCGTCCCAGTTCGACCGCGTCCGCATCGATTTGGATCACCGTCGTCCCCATTCGTGGAATCCGCCAGTTATAGGTCACCTGGTCACCGGTATCGCTACCCACAAAAATGACCAGAGTCGCTTCGGAAACCACTCGGTTTGCGCTCTTGGATGAATAGGAACCCACCACTCCGACCGCGGCCGGATGGTCCTCCGGAATGATGCCTTTTCCGTCTAAGGAATAAGCCACTGGAGCGCCTAAGGACTCGGAGAGCTCTAAAATTTCATCACCCGCCTCGGAAATAACTGCCCCTCCCCCGGCAACGATTACCGGCCGGACGGCTTGCTTTATCATCCTAGCCGCTTCCTCGAGAAGATCTGGTTCGGGGAGGGAACGGTGGGAAGGACAATGCCGGTAACGCTCCTCGACAATAATTTCGAGCTCGGCTTCCTCGCTTTCCAGTAATTCGCCCATGAATCCCGCGACCTCCAAATGCACAGGTCGGGGCGTTGCCGAAGCTGCTTCGCGAAAAGCCTGCGGAAGAACGTGAGGCAACTGAAGGATGGAATCGACATCGGCGTCGTACTTGGTCACAGCGGAGAACAACGGCCGATGCTGGATCTTCTGATAGGCGTTCCGCAGTTGCGCGATAGCGGGTTTTCTTCCCGTGATTGCGATGACCGGAGATCGTCCCAAGTAGGCGTCCTGGAGGCCAGCCGCGAGGTTCGCCGCGCCTACGGACTGAGCGAAGCATACGCCGGG
>JBEKOS010000375.1:0-4906 GCA_049521535.1 Terriglobales bacterium
TGGCCTGTTCAACCTGCCGGCAAACGCGGTTGGGCCAAACGGCGCGCCCATGGGGCTTGGCGAGTTCTATTATGCCGCGAACAACAACGCAACCAATGCAGGCAGTGCTTTCATCAGCCAGGCCTTTATCACGCTGAAATCCGCCGGCTCTAACGACGGTAGACTGCAATTGGGGCGATTTACCTTCAACGACGGAGCCGAACTGCAACCGCAGGAGCCAACCCTCGCCTGGGACCAGCAAAACCGCATCTCCCAGCGTTTGTTGGGCGACGCAGCATGGAGCGGCATCGGCCGCAGTTTTGATGGCGTGCATCTCTCGTACGGCCCGGACACGTCCTCAAACGTGACGTTCATGGCAGGGCGGCCCACCGAGGGCGTATATGCCGTAAACGGATGGGACGACCTGAACATCTATGCCCTGTACCTGGGATACACGCGCAACCTCGCGGCCGGCATTAGCCAATCTGAGATTCGCGGCTTCGCATTTGGATACATTGACGATCGCGGCCTGTTGAAGGTGGATAACCGGCCGCTGGCCGAGCGCGAGGCCGACACCAAAGCCATTGCCATCGGCACCTTCGGATTCGATTACCTGTTTACCATTCCAAGTCCCGTCGGCAGATGGGACATCGTGATGTGGGGCGCCTACCAGGGAGGACAATGGGGCGTCCAGAACCAGCGTTCGGAGGGCGGCCTTGGCGAACTGGGATGGCAATTGCCATGGAAACGGCTCCGGCCCTGGCTTCGGGCCAGCGCCTCCTATGCCAGCGGGGATCACAATCCCTATGACAACGTGCACGGGACTTTCGTCCAGATGTTGCCGAGCCAGCGAATGTACGCACAGTTTCCCTATTATGCCCTGCAGAATCTCGTAGATTATACCGGTCAGTGCATTCTGCGACCGACCGAACGCTTCTCCATCCGGGCCGAACTGCACAAGACCAAACTCGACGACCACGATGACCTCTGGTACCAGGGCAGCGGAGCATTCCAGCCATCGACCTTCGGCTACGTTGGTGTTTCCAGCGTAGGAAAGAATCAAAAGGGCTCCATCGGGGGCGGCCTGGCAAACTACATCGGAGTTCAGGCCGATTATCAGATTGCAAAATCCTGGCGCGTCAGCGCCTACGCAGCCGGCCTGTCCGGAAAGGGAGTGATGACGCCTCTCCTGCATGGCAGAAAAGCCGGGATGGCGTACTCGGAAGTCGAATATACGTTCTAACCGCGAAGTTAGAAGTCGCGAGCTAGAAGTCAGAATTTCCGATGATCAGCTAACGAGTCTTCCTGAGCTGCGGGCTATGCTGTTAGCTCAGGGATTGATTTCTTCCGACTCTTGAATCATGGTGATCCGCCCGTCACCTTCCCGCTCGAGGGCGGGCGCATAAGGCCCTACCAGCTCGCGACGCCACCAGCGACCCGTGGTCCGTTTCTCGGCCAGCGAAGTGAACCAATACTGCCACATAACAGAGCGCACTCGGCGCGGCGGGGTGGAAAACGGATTTTCGGCGAACAAGGCAACCACATCCGGCGAGCCCTGAAGCAATCCTTCTTCCGTACGCAGAACCATCGGGTTTTCACGCGCTGAGCCAAGTGACGCGAACCACAGATTCCAGTCAAATCGCGGCTGATAAGGAGCATAGATCCCCGGCGGCTTGGAAATATCCTGCGGCTTGTAACGAAATTTGTAGGCCTGCCATTCGTGTCCATTATTGGATCCCTGAAACTCAATTTCATAACGGCCACGCGTCATCACCGCGAATAAGCCATATTGGTTGCTGATGCGAAACGGTTCGAGCGCGGCGACCGGAGCGACCGGCAAGGGCACACGCGGCTCGAATATCCAGATCATCTTCGCCAACGTGGCATAGAAAATCCAGCTAAGCACAAGCGCAGTGAACGACAGTCCTAAAGGCCTCGTCCATGACCGTTTTGCCGTTTCGTCATCCGCCACGTTCATTCCCGGTGAGAAGACCTTCGCGAAGAGCCTGTCATCGAGGAGCAAGACTCCGAGCGCGAGAACGAGATAATTAAGGAAAGTGTAATTCGCGGTCAGGATGATGCCGATCTGCAACAGCGTCATGACTGCGAAACAGGCCACGCGCCAGCGGCGTGGGAGGAAAATCATCCATACGAGAACCAGTTCGAGCGCCAGCGTGGCGAATGCGGAGCCGGCATGAAACCAGTGCGGAAGGTGCTGTGCATACCAGCCTATCCAGGTCGGCAAGGGCCCGTTCTGGTAATACTCGTCCATGGCCGTGAAGTGCCGCCATTGCGGGTCCCCGCTCGCCAGTTTGACTACGCCGGATTCAAAATAGATTCGGAACCACTCCCACTGGAGCAGCCACACACTCGCCCGTGAAGGAGGGTGAGCCTCGCCCAGCCCGGGGCGAAATCCAGGCGGCGCGAAAAAAAGAGCGACGAAGCCGGCTTCGAGCAGCATCCCGTCCGACTGATAGTTCGAAAAGTCCTGCGCCGCGCTTACGAACGATAGAAAGTAAACGAAACACAGAACTAACATGCCGCGTGGCCAAATATTCAACGTCAGCAGTACTGACGCCGCCATGCCTGCCCAGCAGACGACCATCAGCATGTGGGAGTCACCCGACCACCAAAATAAAGTGGGCGCGTACCAAATGCGTGAAGCTCCAAGAGCCTTTGCGACAGCCCGCAGATATTCACTCGCGGGCAGAATCCCTGCCGGACCAATCAAACCTCGAATTTGAAAGACGAGCGAATAGAACGCCGAAAAATAAATCAGGCCGAGGCAGCGTAGAAACAGCCAGCGGGGGACCAGACGGTCGCGGATGCCCTGCTCCGAATCGAAAAGCCATCGCACCAGCGCTCGCGGTGAGTGGTCCATGATGCCATAGGTTATCGAATTCGAGGAATCAACGCACCCATGGCCTGACATATTCAGCGCCGAGTGGGAGGAGTACGTATGGCGACCACATGGAAACTGACCTGGGACTCTCAAATATCCAATTCAGAAATGATCGCGTGATTCATAGGATATGAGCCTACGGTTAGGTCAGCGACTATCGGTCTTGTTGGGTGAATGCGAGCATCCACTGCGGATAGGGATTTCGGCCGGCACTTATTCCGTCCAGTCGCGCCACTTCTTCGGGGGTAAGGTCGACGGTTGCCGCGGCCAGATTCTGTTTCAGTTGGTCCATCGTGCGCGCCCCGATGATGACAGAACTGACGGATGGCTTGGCCACGAGCCAAGCCAATGAAATCGAGGCTACGGTCACGTTGTGGTGCGCGGCCATCTCGTCGATCACGTCCACGGCGGCATAGACCCTGTCGAGATCCACCGGGATGAAGCTGCCAAGCGGGCCGGAAAATCGAGTGTCCGCGGGTTGAGGCTGATTGCGGCGATACTTGCCGGAGAGCCAGCCTCCAGCCAGCGGACTCCATACCAGCACCCCGACGCCGTCATGTAAACACAAAGGGACAATTTCGTTTTCCAAATCACGGCCAACGAGGCTGTAATAGGCCTGAAGCGAGATGAAACGCTCCATCCTGCCGGCGTCGCTTATTCCCAGGGCCTTCGCAAGCTGCCATGCAGTGTAGTTAGAGGCTCCGACATAACGCACCTTACCCTGGCGCACCAAATCATCGAGAGCGCGCAAGGTCTCATCCAGTGGCGTCACCGGATCCCAACTGTGGACTTGATACAGGTCGAGATAGTCCGTGCCCAGCCGGCGAAGGCTGCCTTCAATCGATTGCATGATGTGAATGCGCGAAAGGCCAACATCGTTTGCTCCCGGACTCATGCGGCCGCGAACTTTGCTGGCAAGCACGATATCCTTGCGGCGCGTCCCCAGCGCCTGGCCGAGAATCCTCTCTGATTCGCCATAGGCGTAGACGTCCGCCGTATCGAACAGATTTACTCCGGCATCAAGCGCCAAAGCGACCATTTCGGTGGCTTCGTGCACGCCGGAATTACCCACGCCCCACTGATTAGGACCAAAGGTCATAGCGCCGAAACTAATTGCTGAAACGCGTAGTCCCGAACGGCCAACAAATCGGTAGTTCATAAACTCCAAATCAAGCAGCTTGCCTGCGGTGTCGTTTGGCTTCAATACCGTCCAGTGCGCGCCAGAGAGCCCTGGCGGTGCCTTCGGCCGCTTCCAGCGCCGCTGTAACCTCCGAAGGGTCGTGTTCGACGGCCGTTGCCAGTTCGTCACGCCATACTTTCGAGTGGAAAACGTCGGCCGACTTATGCAGCGAGAAGTAGGCACAGGTCTTCTCGTCTGCTCCGTAGAGGTTGCGCAGGCCACGCTCTTTTTCCTGAGCAATTCGCGGCACCTGCGATTCGTAAGCGTAAAGAGCCGCGAGCACTTCCGCCGGCGAGCCCTCGGTCGCGATGCGATGAAAAGACTCGACCAGATCGCGCATCTCTATCGGCGTGGCAGCGTGATCACCTTGCACAGGTCTCTTGCCTCCCATGCCTTCGAGAAAATCAACCCATAGTTCAGAGTGCGCGCGAAATTGGGGACCCGCATCAGAATTTCCACCAAGTTCATCCTGCATATTGGCCAAAACTGAGTCTTGCAACTGACCCTCCGGTAACCGCGAGGCGAATTCAGCGAGGTACGAAGGGAATTCCTGCACATGAAGAAAGTAATCGCCGGCGTATTGCCGAAGATCATCCCGCGTGAGTTCACCTGCCGCCCAGGCGCGGTAGAAAGGGTGACATAGCAAGTCGTACTTATTCAGGCGTCCTTGCAGTTGGTCGAAGAATTGGTTAGTAAGCATGACGAGTACGATAAAACAATCACAAAACCATTTGCAATTCGTAATTTGTTAGTTGAAGAACGTGAGAAGCTGAAGATACAGATTCGACCATGTAGAAGGACCACCAATTACAAAGTCCACATCGCTAATTCCGAATGAACACGCA
>JBEKOS010000376.1:0-8932 GCA_049521535.1 Terriglobales bacterium
CCTTGTTCTTAATAGCAGCCGAGCCAAGAATGCTTTCCAGAGTGGTATTAGTCTTATCCTTCAGTTTCTGGAAGTCGGCATCCGACATGCCTGCGGGCTTAGTCGCGGACTTCACTGCCTGCAGTCCATGTTCGGCGAACTGCACGGCGTCGTCGATCGTTTTCGCGTCCGCCTTGGGCTGGGATGCTTTCTGCTGCTTCAAAACCGCGACCGTGCCAAGTGCGTTCAAATCGTTTGCGGCAGCCTGCGACAATCGACTGGCTGCATCGTCGGCCCTGGCCATATCGCCCTGTTTCTGGTAGGCGGCCACGAGAGCTTTCAGAGCGTAAACCTTGGCCGAGCTATCGGGATATTGCTTGAGGAAATCTTCATAGGCCGCCGCCTGGGCCTTAGGGTTAGTTTCGTCGTGCGCGGCCTTATAGAGTTGGTATTCGGCGGCGTCCGTGAACTTCGGACCCGACGCCTGGGGACTTGCCCAGCTTGGTTGCGGAATCAGCGCTGCGCAGCAGGTCAGGATCAACACAACGGAAAGCAATCGCCTCTGGCCCGGTGTTTGCGTACAGGCACCTCCCAAGCGATGGTCTTCTAGGCTGCGGGATCGATAATCTGTCGAATGCGGCAAATTTGTCATTATTTCCTCTATTTCTTGACTCACAATTTAGAATTCGAAGTTGTAACAAGCCACCGCTCTCCTAAGCGGCGGGATTGCCCGCAACTCATTTGTTGGTCAGGTTGTCTATTCTGGAAGCTTCAGTTGGCATCTTAAATGGTCGCGCCAAAATCCTCAACGGGTGTCCGGTTGAGCGGCATGGATGGGCAGAGAGTGTCGCCTCTTCGCAACATGCAGCATGCCAAGGTCGGTATTCTACATGCATAAGTTATTAAATATCAGCTACTTAGATTGATTTGACGACGCCTTCAATTGCTCCCCAAATTGCAAGTGATACTGGGGGCGGACTAAGTGTCCGTTAAACTTCCTTGGGGGTGGACATAATGAAGCAGCTTCTAAACAGGATGTGGGATGATGAGAGCGGCCAGGACGTGGCTGAATATGCGTTAATGCTGGGAGTTATTCTGGTTCTGGTCATAGCCAGCATAAAGGCGATTGGAACAAATGCCGATAAGGCATTCGTGAGCACATCCAATGCGCTGAACTAACCGCCAGCGTGGCGTTGCCTGCCCGCTGGTGCTTGCCGATGTTGGTTTTCCTCGCGACCGCGGTATTGAGGTTCGCGCAAAGGATTGCTTGCGAGTGGGTGCTATCAGAATCAATCGAGTATACGACTGGAGCGACTGGGCGGGTTTTGCAGTTTTCACGCTCTTGTGGGTTGGAGTGGTCAGCACGACACCGGCCCTTGGCATCATGACTGCTCCACTGGTGCTTCATCCCATTCTGAGTAGCGCCGGTTTTCTGCTGCGCAAGCCACTCGTAAGTGTTGCGCCAGGAATTCTCCCGCGATTAGCTGGATAC
This sequence comes from Terriglobales bacterium, assembly GCA_049521535.1. Lineage (GTDB taxonomy): Bacteria > Acidobacteriota > Terriglobia > Terriglobales > Acidobacteriaceae > CAZUCM01. Next base: position 1,472 of record JBEKOS010000376.1, read on the forward strand.
CTTGGAACTTTTGGTGTGATGGCTTGCTTTGCCGGCTTTCAGACCTGGTACCCTTCCTGGATGGCGCCCGCCAGTAATGCGCACCTGCGTAACGCGGGAACATGTATTTGGGCGCTCGGCGCGGTTTTCGATGTCTGGGCTGTATGGTCGTTGCGGCATGGAATGAGCATTATTCCGCAGGCGCGCACGCTGATTACCACCGGTGCTTACCGATACGTAAGGCATCCGCTATACGCGGCATACATCCTGCAGAATATTGGGTTGTCCCTGCGCTACCCGTCATTCGCTGTTTTCTCCGTTGTATTGGGCTGGTTCTTGCTTGCTCTGCTACGGGTTCGCTATGAAGAGGCCGTTCTGACCAGGAATTTTCCTGATTATTCAACCTATCGACGTCACGTAGGAATGTTTTTTCCGCGCTTGCAAAAACAGAAGCCATTAACTGCCGACGAGCAGCTAACCGCGGCCGAGGATCGGCTGGCTGAGTGCTGACGGCCAATCGCTGCCGATGATCGCCGACGAGTTTATCCTGTTGGCTCAGCCTTGGTGGGTGAATCTGCTGGTGCTTATTCCGGTCCTCTCCTATCCAGTCTTCAGAAAGAGCGGGATCCGTATTGCGTGGTCGCAGTTGATTTTGGTGGGAATCTTCGCGCTCGCTTTCGGTTTCGTGGAAGCGGCGGTGGTTATTTACATTCGTGCCTCCATCGGTTTGTTGCCCGGATTCCAGGGCACCCTTACCGATGTCCGACAGCTATCTACCGGCATCTACCGCCAGCCGTTCATGGTAATTCAAATACCTCCGGCCCTCACCAGCATTGAGGTAATGCGCGAGGCGGCGACGATTGTAATGCTGTCCGCAGTCGCACTGCTGGCGGGGAAGACACGCATAGAGCGTTGGGCTGTCTTCCTGTGGTGCTTTGCTCTATGGGACAGCATGTACTATGCCGGCCTTTGGATCACCGTTCGGTGGCCTTATTCACTGCTTGTCTCTGATGTTCTGTTCCTCATCCCAGTTCCGTGGGTTTCTCAGGTTTGGTTTCCGCTACTGGTAAGTGCTTCGGCGATTGTGGCTGTTGCGTCGGCGAATGCACAATCGAGAACATGAAGCAAGTGGCCCCAGGTCAGATTTTCCGGGCCGCTTTTATAAGGGCTCTCTGCAAGGACTGCAGATGCTTCTCCTCGGTCAAATAGCTGATTACCATCATGCGCAGGACGCTATTTCCCGCTACCCGCGTTTCTGAGATCCAGAGCCGACCATCGGCGCAAACTTCGCTCGCGATCCTTGCGTGGGCTGCGGCAGCAGCTTCAGAGTCGCGAGCGGGCCCTTTCAAACAAAAATTGACGATGGGGAGTATCTGGGGCGCAGCCAGGACGAACTCCCGAGACTTCGTCGTCCAATCCGCAAATGACTCTGCGAGCCGCAATTGCCGGTCGATTAATTCCTCATAGGCGAGACGGCCGTGAACGCGCAGAGTTAACCACAGCTTCAGCGAGTTCATGCGCCGCGACCACTGCACGCTGATCTTGAAGTTGTCCAGTAATGGCAAGGATGAGGCGTGGGGCATATAAGGCGTTGACACACCAAAGGTCTTCTGCAACATTTCGGGATGCGACGTGAGCAGCACGCCCGCCGCAAAGGGCATCGCTAGCCATTTATGCGGGTCAATGGTTACCGAATCTGCTTGCGCGATGCCGCGAACCAGATTCCGATGGTGATCACTAAAGATCACTGCAGCCCCATAGGCGCCGTCAACATGAAGCCAAAGCTCATACCGCCTCGCGAGGTCAGCCAAAGCCGGAATATCATCGATGGCGCCGGAGTTGGTGGTGCCGGCGCTGGCGACAATCGCAAACGGCTGCAATCCCTGCTTAAGATCATCCTGGATCGTGCTTTCGAGGCGTACAGGATCAAGTTGAATGCGGTCGTCGACGGGTATGCGCCGCAGTGCACGGCGACCCAGGCCCAAGAGTCCGGCAGATTTATCAATCGAGTGGTGCGCTTCCGATGATGCGTACAGGACTGGCGGTTTGGACAGCGAGGCGAGGCCGCTCTCCACCACTTCCGGAAACCTCCATGCGAGGGCGAGAGCGAGAGCACTGAAATTAGCTTCATTGCCTCCGCTGGTAAAGGTTCCATCGAAGGGTACGCGCCAGCCAACGCGCTCGCCGATCCAGCGTACGGTTTCGGCTTCAATCTTGGAAGCCAATTGAGAGCGTGCGAGGCTGGCCAGTTGAGGGTTCAGTGCGGCTACCAGAGTTTCGGCAAGAACCGCCAGGTATGCGGGGGTGGGATTCATCAAGCCGAAGTAATTCGCCGCGGGAACATGAAAACCCTTGTCAATGAGCTCTTGGCAGGCTTCATTCAGCACTGCCTCGGCTTCCTGGCCTTGTTCCGGCATCCGGTCCGCAAGCGCCGCAAAAGTCCGCTGTTCGATAGGCAGTTGTACAGGACGGTCGGGCAGGGAAGAAAAATATTCATCCACCCAATCGATCATCTTGTACCCGAGTCTGCGGCGGGTCTTGGAATCGAGATCGAAGCTCATAAGAAGTCAAGAGTCAGGAGCCGAACGCCAGATATTTGAACACTACATTCAGATGCTCGCAAGGACAAGACCGGAGCAGGACGAAAACCTGCGGAGCGCTATTCCGATTGCTGGCCAGTTTCCTCCGTCCCATGCTTCTCCGGACGCAACAGAGGAAACAGGATTACGTCACGGATGGAATGTGAACCCGTCAAGAGCATGGTCAGGCGGTCTACGCCAATTCCTTCGCCGGCGGCGGGAGGCATGCCATAGGAAAGAGCTCGTACGTAGTCGTAATCGACTGTCGCCATTGCCTCTTCATCTCCGGCAATCCGTTGCCTCACCTGATCCTCAAAACGGGCAAGCTGTTCCAAGGGGTCATTTAATTCGCTGAAGGCATTACCGCACTCCATCCCACCTATAAAAATCTCAAACCGTTCAACCCAGCCGGGCTCTTCCGGCTTGCTTTTGGAAAGCGGCGATACCGATTTCGGAAAATCATAGATGATTGTCGGCTGCGACAAGTGCGGTTCTGCGACTGCTTCGAAAAGCTGTATCACAATCTCTCCGGAGTCGGAGCCCACTTGGGAATGGGGACCGCGGGTTCGGGAGTTGATACCATCGGTGCTATCTTCCTCGGTTTTGGCTCCCAAATCGACAGTCTCAATTCCAAGGCTTCCTAACCGGGCCGCCGAGTGTAACCGGTCGAACGCGGCCTGCAGTGCGCCGGCGTCATCGAACTCTGCCGTTAGTGGCGCTGGATTGGCAGCCATTGGCCAGTTTTTCTGAATTGCTTCGCGCATGGAGAGCCTCTGCCATTTCCCAAAGTCAATGGAACCTCCCTCCCATCCGACTGCAGTGGTTCCGTTCAGGTCCTGTGCGGCTTGTGCCAGCATCTGCTCCGTCAGCCTTCGTTGCGAAAATTGCGGTTAATTTCGTATACCCGGTCAAGGCCGCCGACAATCAGGCGCTTTAGATACAGTTCCGGTGCTATGCGCAAATAGAGGTCCAAATCGAGGGTGTTGTGATGCGTGACAAACGGGCGCGCCATGGCGCCACCCGCGATTGGTTGCATCATGGGAGTTTCGACTTCGATGTAGCCGCGGGCTTCCAGAAAGTGGCGAATTGACTGGACCACCTTGCTACGTTTGACAAACGTCTCGCGGACTTCGGGATTCATGATCAAGTCCACGTACCGCTGCCGATAGCGGGTTTCGACGTCCGTAAGACCGTGCCACTTTTCCGGCAAGGGCAGCAAGTCCTTGGACAGGAATGTAAGTTCCTGCACGTGCACGGTCAGTTCGCCCGTGCGAGTGCGGAACAAGTATCCTGCGACGCCAACGTGATCCCCCAGGTCCAGCAACTTCCAAAGCTCAAAACCCTTATCCCTCACATCGTCTTTCCTGACGTAAATTTGCAGTCGCTGCCCACCCTGTTGCAGGTGCGCGAAACCAGCCTTTCCCATCAAGCGGATCGCCATAATTCGGCCGGCAGTGCGGACTGTAATCTGCTGGCTTTCAAGTGCCTCGCTTTGCAGAGAGGAATACTCGTCCAGGATCTCAGAGACGGTATGCGTGCAACGATAGTCGTGGGGATAGGGGAGCTGTCCTAACGCTTCGATCGCAGAAAGTTTGTCGTGCCGTAGTTGCTGGATTTTTTCGTCAAGGGCCATAAGCAGATTCTCAAATTGTAATTGGTAAGTCGCAATTGACCCCAGCCAGCCTTGGCGAGCAGGTTCAGTGTTGACCTTGTGCCTTTTTCTTTCGTGGGTGGACAGTTCGGAGTCTTGTGTCAGTCCCCTAGTGCAGGCACGTTAAACGGCGCCTGTATGGCTGCCTATGCGGGTGCGTCATGATAAGGATTTGGCTTGAATAGGTCGAAACAGCAGGGTGATTTGGGAACGCTCAGAGCCTCCCAAGATCACCCTCCAGTTTCAGTTCGCCTGCGTCGCGTTCCGGTTAGGGGCGACGCTGCTGGTGCGTTGCCGGCTTCTTTGTGCTATGCGCATGTCCAGAGGACGCGCTACAGCTTGAGGCCTGGGAACACACGTATCGGACAACCCCGTTGCTGATTAGGTCATATGTGGGGTCAACTTGATGGGTGCCAACGCAGCCAGTTTCCCCCGTGGTGCAACGCGGAGCGGCCAACAGAGCTTGCATGTCAATCACACCAATATAATTCGGCCCCGAAGTGTCCTCCGAATCCTCGGGATCGGGAGTGGTCACCAAGCCATAGGGCTTTCCGTTGTTCGGGCTCACGTAAGCCGTAAGAGTATGCGGATCGAGTCCATCACTGAACGCATTGCCGTCGGGAGTATCCGGCATTATTACTACCGCGTAGTCTCCGAACGCGGGCGTCCCGGCTCCGGAAGTGCTTGGCAGTGCAACTACCGCAACCGCGTTGCCGCCGAACTCGTCCTGCACCAGAGCGAGGTGAAATCCTGGTGCTACCGCAATTCCGTCCGTCCCGGCACTCGTGAATAACCCTCCGTCCTCGTTCATCTCGGGGAAGTTTGTGAGCGCATCCGGTGCGGTCCAGGAGCCTGGCGCGCCAGACGTGAACTTAGCCTGGCTCAAGTCCACGATGTAGAGGTTTCCCGTGAACTCGTCGGTGGAGAATGCTATTTCGCTAGTACAATCCTCCGCCGCAGAATCGTAAATTTGCCCGGTGGAACTTGTCGGGTTCCCGAATTCGGTGATGGTATTAGTGGACGAAACTTGGATTACGTCGTAATTGCCCGTGCCCACGCTTTCATCCGCTTCATTCGGCGACAGTATGATCCCGTTCCCGGTCATACCCGGAACGTTGTGATTTGGATCCCACTGGAGATTCTCGCCGACCTGATTGGCGACGGGAATTGGAGCCCCTAGAGTGTTGTTACTGAGATCCAAGAACTGAAGTCCGCTAGTGGAGGGGGAACTCGAGAGTCCCATCCAGATTACGGCGGTGTTGGTAATCGCGTTTATGGCGACACCGCAATTGTTGCAGGAACCACCGGTGAACTCAGTGGTACCGGTACTGCCGCTGGTAAGTGTAGTTGATAATGCGGCTGGCTTCCACAGTTCGTCTTCGACGTGCTCGCTTGATTCATCGTGGAGCTTCACGTCACTTCCACTCGTCAGGACCTTTGCAACTGAGGCTGAACTCCCGTTGATGACATAAACGTCCGTGTTGTTTGCGGTGCATATTACTTCCTGCGTCGCTGAGTTCCCAGCACAGGCATTCGGCGTGTTAGGAGTGGTTATCGCCGAAGGGGTACTTACAGGCGATGGTTCAATCGGCACTACTTCGATGCCAGTAATTGAGTTGCCCCATGCGCCGTTGGGCACATAAGCGGTCACATTCGATCCGCTGATGAGAGTCGTAATCGCGTTGCCAGTGATACAGGCGGCGCCAACCGCGGGCGAGGTAACTTGGAAATCTACAATGTTGGAAGCTCCTCCGCCTGGCGCCGGATTTGTGACCTGCACCGGGTAACTTCCGACCGTTGCCTGATCAGCGGCGCTCAAAGTGATCGTCAACACCGTCGAGCTCACATAGGTTGGGGTGCGAAGCACAGGATGAACCACTCCGTTATAAGTCACGCTCGAGGTCGGAATAAAATTCATACCGTTAATCGTCAGAGTCTGAGACGCCGCGCCAGCAGTGGCAGAAGGCGGACTCAGGCTGGTGATTACCGGTACAGGACTTGCAGCACCAGAGACTGTGAAATCAACGATATTGGAAGCGTCAGTGCTACACGGTGCCGGATTTGTTACCTGGACCGCAAACGTACCTGCCGTCGCCAAGTCTGATGCGCTTAGGGTGATCGTCAATTCCGTCGAGCTGACAAAGGTCACGGTATGCGCTGCGCCATTGTATGTAGCGGTCGCGCCCGACACAAAATTTGTGCCATCGATGGTAAGCGTTTCCGAAGCCGCTCCCAGTGCCGCAGACGAGGGAGAAAGGCCTGTAATCGTGGGGACGGGACTGCCCACTGTGAAGTCGACACTCGCCGACTTCACCGAGCTGGAATTGGTCACGACCACAGGGAATGATCCCTCAGTCGCCAGGTCGGCGGCGCTGAGCGTTATCTGCAATTCAGTCGAGCTCACGAACGTTGTGGTTTGCACAACTCCATTGAAACTGACAGTCGAACCCGAGACAAAATTCGTGCCGGTGATGGTCAAGGTTTGCGAGGCCGAGCCGACAGGGACGCAAGCCGAAGTGAGAGTGGTTATGACTGGGGTGATCGCACCAACAGTTCCTCCACCTGGGGTGCCGCAGCAACTGGTAAATTGAACCGCCAAGGCAAGTGCCACGCAGGTTAACAGAAGCTTCGACATTCTTGACGTCTTCATGACCGTACCATCTCCTTGTAAACAATTCTGATTGGGATTCAAACCGGCCTTGGATTTCCCACCCGCGGAAGCGCTCCGCAATCCAAAAGCTTAGGCAGCAGCATATACCAGTGCTGCCCAAGAGTGCAAAAGAGATGAGCAGGGTCCAATTGTCAGTTTTGAGTCGTTTCTTGCCGCGGCAATTCTAAATGGGAAATGTCGGGCACCTTAATGTTTTGTCAACTCGTCGCACAGTAGGTGCGCCTTGAGCGCAAGATTGTATGCTCGCTCGGTGTCGCCGTCGGATTCCGCGGCACGAGATTGCTGCAGGAAGGCGTGAATCTGCTGCGCCATGGACCGTTCATCAGCAGAAAGGGAGCGGTTCAAGCTGGCCAGATTCGCTTCCGTTTCGTTTCGAAGCTGCAGCGCGGTCTGTCGTTGATGCTGGGCTTGCCCCGCAGACAAGCCGGCTCCCAAGGTAGTACCCGACGCTGCGGTATCGGGCAGGCCTGATGGTTTGGGCTCTTCGGACACAGATGGGGGTTTCTCTTCAGTCGGTTTTGGCGCCGGTTTTCTTGGCTTTGGCTTTGGTTTGGTCGCCTTTACAGACGATTCCTCTGGAG
>JBEKOS010000377.1:0-4881 GCA_049521535.1 Terriglobales bacterium
CGCGCTGAATTCCGCGGTTGCCTGGGGCCTGGATTGGGCCGCGCTCAACGATCGCTCCAGCGAGATCGTGAAAAACCTTTCCGGCGGCATGAAGCGGCGCCTCAACATGGCAGCCGGGCTCATTCATCGACCTCAAATCGTGCTGATGGACGAACCGACTGTGGGAGTTGATCCCCAGTCCCGCCATCGCATCTTCGAGATGATCGAGAAGCTCAAAGCCGAAGGCATGTCCATGCTCTATACCACGCACTACATGGAAGAGGCCGAGCGGCTATGTGACCGCATTGCCATCGTGGACCACGGCCGCATCATCGCCCTGGGAACCAGGGACGAGTTGGTGAGAAACGCGTTCGCTTCACGCAGTGAAGTGATCGCACGGTTTGGAACCGCCGACGGCAAACTGGAGGAGTGGGTGAAGCAACTCGGCGGCCGGTTCGAAAGCGGTACAGCGCAGTTCACCATTGAACGTGCCTCCGAAATCGCCGGATTGCTCGAATCCGCTGCCCGGGCGGGATTCGACCTGGCGGATGTTTCTCTGCGGAAGCCCAACCTGGAGTCGGTTTTCCTGAAGTTAACCGGAAGGGAGTTGCGCGATTGATTTTTGCCATTGTACGAACCGCTCTCATGTCTTTGCGCCGCGACCGCGCCTCCCTGGCGCTGAGCTTCATTCTGCCGGTGGCATTTTTCACCATTTTTGCCGTGATCTTCGGCGGGCAAAGGGATACCACACCGAAAATCAGCGTCATTGTGGTGGACGAGGATCATAGTCCGGCATCGCTGAAGCTCATCCAGGGGCTGCGGGCGGAAAGCGCGCTCGAGGTCCTGAACAAGCCGGAGTCGAAGAGCCAGGTCGACTCCGCCGATTACACTGCGGTGACGGCAGAAGACGATGTGAAAGCCGGGAAGGCTCCGTTGGCGCTGATCATCCCGCACGGTTTTGGCGAGAACCCAATCTCGTTTGGTCCCCCACCGCCGGGCCAGGCGACTACGCCACCCATCCAGATGCTCCAGGACAGCAGCGACATGGTGGCGCCGCAAATGATGCTCGGGCTGCTGCAAAAAGTCGCCATGACCTCGATGCCCGACGTGATGGCCGAAATGGGATCGAAGTACATGGACGCATACGCCGGCGGCTTTACCCCTGAACAACGCCGAAGGATTCAGGAAGGTCTCGACCAGCTTCGTCAGCGGGAAAACGGGCAACAGCCAAAATCGGCAGACTCGTCCAAAGATTTTTCGCTCATTAATGTAAAGGTTCGCGACGTAGTTGGCGAGAACAAGAAAAATCCGATGGTCTCGTTCTATGCGGCGGCGATCGGCGTCATGTTCCTGATGTTTACCGCCAGCGGCGCCAGCGGCTCGCTGTTGGACGAAGCCGAAAGCGGCGCACTGGACCGCGTGCTGAGCACTCGCGTCACCATGGGTGCGCTGCTGGCCGGCAAGCTGACTTTTTGCGCAATGCTGGCCTTTACCCAACTGGTGGTGATGTTTGTTTGGGCGTGGCTTGTCTTCAAGATTGATCTCCTCTCGCACATACCCGGCTTCATCATCATGGGGTTGTCCACGGCGTTTGCCGTGGGTGCATTTGGCATGTTGCTGGCCAGCCTTTGCCGCACGCGCGCGCAGTTGGGGGCGCTCTCCACGCTGGTGATTCTGATCATGTCTTCGATCGGTGGCAGCATGTTTCCCCGTTTCCTGATGCCGCCGGCCATGCAGACCGCTGGACTGTTCACCATCAACGCCTGGGCAATCGACGGCTTCAGCAAAGTCTTCTGGCGCGACGAACCAATCTCGCATCTGTGGCCGCAGGTGAGCGTGCTTCTGGCCGTGGGCGTGGTGCTGTTCCTCATCGCCCGCAAGGTCGCGCAGCGCTGGGAATATGCCTAAGGAAACTATTGCCACTCAGAAAAGCGACCATGAAAACATCGTAGTAGTCACGCAGCGTCTTCGTCTGCGGCACTTGCAGCTGGAGGATGACGACGTTGCCGCGCTGCACGCTGTTCTCGGCGACCCGGAGGCGATGAAGTACTATCCCGCTCCATTCACGCGAGTTGGCTCAACGGAGTGGATACGAAAGCAACTCGCGCGCTACGAAGCAGACGGATTTGGTTTATGGGCAGTGGTGCTCAAGAGCAGTGGTCAGGTGATTGGCGACTGTGGCCTGATTCGCCAGCAAGTAAACGCTCACGACGAAGTGGAGCTGGCATATCACATCCGGCGGGATTGTCAACGAATGGGTTATGCCACGGAAGCGGCACGCCCCTGCCTTCAACTGGCGCATGAACGGTTCCGAATGGCCCGACTGATTTCGATGATTCGCCCCGAAAATCTCGCCTCGCGCAGGGTTGCGGAAAAGTGCGGCCTGCATGCCGAAACCGAACTGAATTGGCGCGGCTATCCTCATCTGGTCTACCGGATCAATTTGGATCCAGGTCATAGTTTGTTAAGTCCATCAAGCGCGGCGACCTTATAAGCCTCTGCCAGGGTGGGATAGTTGAAGACGCTGTCGCGGAAATACTCCAGGGTTCCACCCAGGGCGAGCACTGCCTGGCCAATGTGGACGATCTCCGTGGCCCGGTCGCCGATAATGTGCACACCCAAGAGTTTTAGCGTTTGCGTGTGAAACAGCATTTTCAGCAGTCCCTGTTCGTCGCCCAGCATCTGCCCCTTGGCGAGTTCGGCGTACCGCGCCACGCCGACCTCGTACGGAATCTTCTCCTGAGTGAGCTGTTCCTCGGTTTGCCCAACCATGGAAATTTCGGGAATGGTGTAAATGCCGTAGGGAATGAGATTGGGAGACATGGTCGCCGGCGTGCCGAACATTTGACAACTTGCGAGGCGCCCCTGTTCCATCGAGGTGCTGGCCAGGGCAGGGAAGCCTATTACATCCCCCGCGGCGTAAATATGGGGTACCGCCGTCTGGAAATACTGGTTGACCGTGATTTTGCCGCGTTCGCCCGGCACCAGGCCCGCAGCCTGAATATTCAGTTGATCGCTGTTTGCCTGTCGTCCCACCGTGTACAGAAGCGCCTGGCCATGGACAGTCTTCCCGCTGTCCAGGCTGGCGACGACGCGGTTCCGATCGGCGTCATAACTGACACTTAAGACCTTTTCGCCCAGCCTGAATACCGTCCCGAGCTCGCGCAATTGGAACCTCAGGCTGTCCACGATCTCGCGGTCAACGAAGTCAAGCAGGGAAGGGCGGGTGTCGAGCAGCGTTACCTTTACCCCCAGCGCCGCAAACATGGATGCGTATTCCAGGCCGATAATACCGGCGCCGACCACGATCAGCTCGTGGGGCACCTCTTCCAGGCAGTTGAGCTGATCGGAATCAAAGATCCGCTGGCCGTCAATGGAGAACTCGGGATTATGCGCGGGGCGCGTGCCGCAGGCGATCAGGATATTGCTGCCATGGACGATGTGCGAACCGTCATCTGTCAGGATCTCAACGGTGTGGGGATCGACGAAACGAGCATCGCCTTCCAGCGTGGTGACGTCGTTACGGCGAAGCTGCGCCTTGATGACTTCAATCTCGCGGGCCATCACCGCCTGGGACCGAAAGACAAGATCAGACATCGAGATGTGGTCCTTGACGGCGTAACTGCGGCCGTAGAAGGAACGCTGGCGCAATCCGCTCAGGTACAGGACCGCTTCGCGAAAGGTCTTGCTGGGAATGGTGCCGGTATTGACGCAGACGCCGCCTACATTCCTGGCACGTTCGATGATCGCGACTTTCTTGCGCAGCTTGGCGGCGCAAATCGCGCCCTTTTGGCCGGCAGGCCCGCTGCCGATCACCACCAGATCGTATTCGTTGGCGTCCATGTGTCTCCTGTACCGGCACCGATTATAGGACATTGCCCAACGCGTGCGGACCGCCTCCACGCAGAGGGTTCAGATGATGTAGTCGGAGGCCCGCCCCATCGCTCCAGAGACCGCCGCGATAAGGGTGGGGCATGCCGACTGCGGGGACTAAGGGGCGTCCATTGCGCGCCCCTTGCAGGCAGAAATACACTGAAACGAATGGAACAAGACGTGCCAATTCTTCCTACTGTTGACCTGGAAGTTGCCAAGGCGTTCTATGTCGATGGGCTGGGATACCGAGTGACATTTGAAGCCTCTGAGGACGGCCATTCTGGACTACTCGGCCTTGAGCGCGGGACCATCCAACTGACTCTCGACAGTCCGATGAAAGGCCATGGCCGAGATGCCTGCGTATCACTCCATGTGGATGATACTGATGCTTATTACCGCGAGTGAAGCGAGAAGGTGGCTGTCCTTCGTGAACCGCGAGACGACGAGTGGGGCGCACGCACGTTCGACGTCCTCGACCCGTCTGGCAACACGATCTTTGTGATGGGACCTGCCACCGGGGACTACTGGATCATGTCGTCCTCCTCAATCCTGATCGCCTTTACCGCCTCATACTCCGGCGAGAGCTCGCGCAACTGCTTTACGGTTTCGATGACCCGCGCGGCCACATAGTCCACTTCGGCCTGGGTGTTGAACCGGCCCAGTCCGAAGCGAATTGACCGGTGCGCCAATTCGTCAGGCGTTCCTGTGGCTCGGAGCACGTGAGAGGACTCGGCTGAGGCGCTTGAACATGCCGAACTGCTGGAGACCGCCACGTCGCTGATGCCCATCATCAGCGATTCTCCGTCCACATAGCCAAAACCCAGATTCAGATTGCCCGGCAGGCGATGTTCCATCGAGCCGTTGATGTGGATTTCGTCGAGGCCGGCCAGAATCTGATCGCGCAGTCGATTGCGCAGCCCGGCGAGGCGGCAACTCTCTTCCGGGCCGTGTTCCAGCAGGATTTCACACGCTTTGCCCAGACCCACAATGCCGGGAACATTGAGCGTACCACTGCGCATGCCGCGCTCG
>JBEKOS010000378.1:0-4880 GCA_049521535.1 Terriglobales bacterium
GGGGCCCAGGAAGCCGAAGATCTCGCCACGGTATGCCTGGAAGGTGATGCTGTCCACCGCTACGAAGGTTCCGAAGCGCTTCGTCAAGTTTTCGACGACCACGGATGCTTCGATTCCATTCATGAAGGCTTCGTTTCCCTCGCGGCCTCCGGTTGGCTCTCGACGGCCGATACAAATAAATCCTCGATGGTTGGGGCTACGGGCTGGATGGAATCGTAAGCGATGTTTGCCGAGTCCAGCCGCGCCCGCAAATCCGCCGACCGGCGAGCGGCTTCGTCCACAAAAAGGTGGACGCGGTCTCCCACTAATAACGCACTGCGCACGCCGGGGGCGTCCGCCAACGCCGAGCGAACCTGTGCCGGTTGCGCCGCGTGCACCGCCAATATCTCACCGGGGAATTTCTTCTTCAGCTCCTCCGGCCGATCGCAAAAGAGCATGCGGCCTTGATGCAGTAACCCCACGTGATGACACCGCTCAGCTTCATCCAGATAAGATGTGGAGGTGAGAATCGCCACCCCCTCCGCCAGAAGTGAATATAGAATCCGCCAGAAATCGCGTCGCGACACCGGATCGACCCCGTTGGTTGGTTCATCGAGGAGCAGCACCTTCGGGGTATGAATCAGTGCACAGACCAAGCCCAGCTTTTGCTTCATCCCTCCGGAAAGATTTCCTGCCAGGCGGCTGCGGAAATCGCTCAAGCCAGCGGCCGCCAGCAACTCCTTTGACCGCCGCTGATGCTGCTTGCGAGCCACTCCAAATAAATCCGCGTAAAACCGGAGGTTTTCTTCCACCGTGAGATCTTCGTAGAGACCAAACCGCTGTGACATGTAGCTGAGCTGGAATTTGGCGCGCTCTGGGTCCCGCACCACGTCGATTCCGGCAACCTGCGCCAAGCCCGAATCCGCCGACAGAACTCCCGCCAGCATCCGCATTGTGGTGGTTTTGCCCGCGCCATCCGGCCCGACCAATCCGAAAATTTCTCCTGCATACACTTCAAAGCTGAGCCCATCCACGGCACGCACTTCACCGAAGTACTTGCTCAGGGAGGAAACGACGATGGCAGGAGGGACGCTCACGGTGTACTCTCTATTTCAGCTTGATCAGGGTGTCGGCCGGCATTCCGGGCTTCAGCTCCCGGTTGGGATTTTCGACATCCACTTTGACCCGGTAAACCAGGGTGACACGCTCTTTCTCCGTCTGCACGCTCTTGGGGGTGAATTCCGCATCCGAAGCAATGAAAGAAATCCGGCCATGATAGATTCTGTCAGGGTAAGTATCGGTCCGCACATCGACCGCCTGCCCCCAGTGCACTTTGCCGAGATCCGTCTCCGGCACGTACACCCGCACCCACAGATGGTCCAGGTCGGCTAGAGTCACAATCGGCGTGCCGGGTGAGACGACTTCTCCCAACTCCGCCTGGCGCACCAGGACCACTCCGGTGAAGGGGGCGCGCAGCACGGTATAGGTTAGCTTGATACGCGACATTTCCAGGTTCCGGTCTGCTTGGTGAACACTGGCACGGTCAACCGCCAGTTCTTCTTTGCGCGTTCCTTCCACGAGTTCGTTGTAGATTTGCTGCGCACGATGATAGGTTGCCTGGGCGCGGGTGACGTTGGTGGCGGCCAAGTCGCGCGTCTGGCCTGGGATCTCGTCCTTTTCGTAAAGCGCTTGGTAACGCTCGTAATCCTTCTTCTTTTGCTCGAGGTCCGCCTGAGCGTCGAGCATCGCGAGTTTGGCGGCCTCGACGTCTTGCGTCCGGCTGCCCGCCAGGCCGAGCGTGAGTTGCCGGTCGCGCACCGCGATGGCGGATTCGTCCATCGCCACCTGTTGCCGGTAGTCATCGTTATCGAGACGCGCCAGCAGCTCGCCAGCTTTCAGGGTCATCCCCTCATCGACGGGCAGTTCTATAATTCGCCCGGTCACCTTGAAGCTCACCAGACTTTCGTGCGCTTCAATGTTTCCCGACAGTTTGAGCACATTTTCATTGACGGGCTTGCGGAACCACTGGGGATGGAAGTAAACCACTGCGCCACCGACCGCCAGAAGCAGCACAAGCGGAATCACACGTTTCATGGCTCATCAACCTCTTATTCGAAGGTCTTGCTTACTACTAACCATCAACTATTAACTATTTACTGCCTACTGCCTACCGCCTTCTTACCCTTCATGGCTCGCGGAGGTACGCCTGGTAGATTTTCTCCGTTCCGCCCAGCGAGCGCACGAGCGCCATGACGGCGTCGGCGTGCTGCGCCAGTGCGGTAATGCGGTCGTCTTGGGCGCTCGCCAAGCTGGCTTGCGCGGTCACCACCTCGATGTTGTCCGTCACTCCATTGCGGAAACGGTCCTGAGCCAGGCTCAACTCGCGCTCTGCCAGGTGCAGCGCCGCCTCCGTGAGGGTCACCTGACTTTCAGATGATTCCAAGTTCAGCAATGCCGTACGCAGTTCCTGCTCAATCTCGCGGTTGAGGTCGTCAATCTGCGCCTTCAGGCGTTTCACCTGGCTTTCGAGTTCCATCTTCTCTCCGGCACGGTCCCGATCAAACAGGGTAACCGTAAGCGTTCCCTGAATTTCGCCGGTGCCCGCCGTGGTGTTGAAGCCGCGCCCGATCGCGCCATAATCGCCGTTAACCGACAGGGTGGGGAGGTAGCGTGCCCGCGAGGCCTTAAGCTGCTCGTCGAGAGAATCCCGTTGCTTGAGCAGGGCGGCATAATCGGAGCGTGCCTCGAGTGCGGTGTGCAGTGCCTGGTCTGCGTCGGTCGATTCCACGTGATGGAATTTCAATGGCTCGGCTAAATCCAGCGGAGTGCCGGGACTGATTCCGAGGAAATGGGCGAGTGCGAGCAGGGAAGTCTGATAAGCGTTGCGCGCCACCAACACAGTCTGCTGGTCCCGCGCCAGTTGCACCTGCGCGCGAACTTCGTCAACCGCGGTCGCCAATCCCTGGGTGTGTTGGTCGCGCGCCAATTTCTCCAGAGTTTGGGATGTCGTAACTCGAGATTCCGCGGCTTCCATCTCTGCGGCGGAAGCCTGAGAATTAAGATAAAGCCCTGCGGCCTGGCGGATCACCAAATCGCGCGCGTCCTGGTAATCGAGCTTGGCGGCCTCCTCTTGTTTTTCGCTGGCCTTCCAAGCGTGGTAGGAATGGCGGTCAATCAGAGACTGGTTTGCCGACAAACGAAAATCAAAGTGGTTGAAGGGCCCTACGACGGTGGGGACCCCGGGAAAGGAGATCCCGAGTGCGGCCAAATCGATATTCTGGCGGTTGAATAATGCGTCCCCGTTGACATGGGGCAGCAGGGAAGCCCGCCGTCGCGCCTGCGTTCCTTCCAGTTCCGCCGCTTGTGCGCTCGCCACGCGCACGCTGAGGTTCTGTTTCAGAGCCAGGGTGATCGCATCCCTAAGCGTGATCCGCTGCGGCGAAGTCTGCTGGGCGTACGCGCCGTTATCCCCCGCCAGGGCCAGTGACAGTCCCAAAGCCAATCCTAACCAACTGGCTATCGACTTCATAACGATTCTCCCTTGCCGGCAGCAGCATCCCCGCTAATTCGCGCTTAATCTCGCCCAAGACTCCTCAGCACAAACTCCAGGTGCGCCTTCAGGTAGGCATCGACATCAAGGGGATGGCGCTTCGCGAAGAGCAATTGCCACAGCATGGCCACGAGTGCAGGACCGAAGATGAGTTGGGGAAAATCCAGGGCTTTGGTTTTCCGGAACTCGCCGTCTTTCACTCCCCTCATCAGTACTTGCTGCACCGCCTTCAATCCCGGAACAACAACTTCCTGGTAGTAAATCTCAGCAAGCTGGGGGAATCTACCGCTCTCGGCCACCAGCATGCGGATGATCGAGCGGACCTCGTCGCTCCGCACTACGTTCGCATACATTCGCGAAAGCAGAGCGCGCAGCAACTGCTGCCCTGCCCCCTGGGAGCTTTCGGTCTGAGTGCCGGACCTAATTTGCACCACGTTGTTGACCACAGCGCGGAAAAGATGGTCCTTGTCCCGAAAATAAAGGTAGATCGTCCCTTTTGCGATGCCAGCCTTTTTTGCGACCTCATCGATACGAGCTGCTTCATATCCATGAGCCGCGAAGACATCGAAGGCCGCCTTTAGTATCCCCTCCTGGCGGTGCTGCTTTTGTTCCTGCCGGCGCAGGGCAGCCTGGGTAATTACTGCTCGCCGGGAGTTGAGTGTTTTCATCGGGTCCCCACATTATGACTGAACGGTCAGTCATAGTTATAAAAAGAGAAGAATAGCTGCGGCGAAATGTATTGTCAACGCATTTTTGCAATCAGCGATGCCGGTTGCCTTATAGCCGTGCGCGGCAAAGCTATCGAAAGCGGCTGCCACGATTTCCTTCTGGCGGTGCAGTTTCTTCTTCTGCCGACGCGGGGAGGTTTTAGCGATCTTCACCGGTTGGGAGTCGGGTAGTTTCATCGTGTCTCCGCAGAAGGGCTGAAGGGTTAGTCATACTTGCCAATCGAAAAAATAGACTTAATGAATGCAAGGGCTGACCATTTAGCGGTCCATTGGGCCGGCATTCGGCGGGAACACTGCCGGCGGGAGGGATCGTGCCATGGCCCGGCGACATAGAAAACGCTCCTTCCACCCTGGGCCCAGATTGGGCGGCCGGAGGGAGTTCGGGCACACTACTCCTCCAGCGGAAAATCCGCCCCGCAAATGTGGTAGAACAGGGAGGGCCGGACTGGCCGCGTGGCGCCGGGGCTTATGTCCTCTTCAGAAAGGCCGCGTGGCTTCGGCGAATCTGCGGACGTTCAACTAACTTAAACCCGGCATGGGCTGCCGCCGCCAGTTCAGCTTCGAAATCTGCCCGCTTCACGTGCCCGGCGGGCTCAGCAAAGAGAAGCCCGGCACCTGATTTT
>JBEKOS010000379.1:0-4853 GCA_049521535.1 Terriglobales bacterium
CGGTTCCCGAACGCGCCTGCGGCGATGATGCTCAAATCCAAACCCGCCTACGGCGATGATGCTGATCCACTCTCCAACCGGCATCTGTACAGATTTCTACGTTCTTAAATGCGTGCGGACATATAGCACATGACAAGATTGAGAGAGCTGTTCCAATCATGAAATTGTGTGAGAATATGAACGATTTTAGAGCTAAATTCGATCAAGTACTCAAAAACAGTCTGCTTCGGTCAGACTTTGACGACATACGATGGTAGGTCTAGTGCGGAACTAGCCGCCCCATTGCTTCGAGACCGCCAACCAACGGACATTTAGGACACGACGCTAAAACACCCACATTGACTGTAGAGCTTCGGCAGTTGACATGTTGGCCTGGCCAGCGCAGTTATAAGGCGCGACTTGAAAGGCTGGGTATTGAGCGCATCCGCGAAATTGCCCGTGACAACGGCAAGAAGGGCGGTAGGCCGCGCGAGAAGCGTTAGGAGGTTGCCATGTTATATCAGCGGGGGAAGAAAACTGACCAGAACGGTAGGGAACGGAAGCGTATTTGGTGGTATCGCTTCCGGTTTGGCAGACCCTCGAACCGCACCAGGGGTTTCACCTCCTTCGGCCGCAAAGAAGCCACCAAGCCGTACAGCGTGCTCTTGCCTCCCGCGTAGCCCGCCTGCCGCACTCGCCGCAACACCTCCACCGACGGCAGGTCGGTCCTGTCTTCCAAAATCTCCACCACGAGTTTCCGGAAATTCTCGACTTGGCTGGGCCGGCCAATCCGCCGCTTGCCTCGCTCCGCGGCATCGTCAACGTGCACAACGGGAACTTCCTCCGCGATACGCTTGATGGAGCTCAGGGAAACTCCCGCCAACCCCGCCACTTCAATCTTCGCGTGACCCGCCTTCAGTAAGACTGTAAGCGTTCGGTTTTGGCCGTCTGGACGGGTTTGAATTTAGTGGGCATTCTTCCAAGTGGACACTGTGGTTGTGTCCACTTGGAGGTCAGATGGATGGTTCGAATTCCGCAGTGATTGATGCTACTTCCTCCCGTAAGGTACTTCCCACAGCCAAGCGACAGTACCGAAGTCCGGAGCTGAAGCGCCAGATTGTAGAAGAGACGTTGGCGGCGGGTGCATCGGTGGCCCGGGTGGCGCGGGCTCATGGTGTGAACGCCCACCAAGTGTTCGCGTGGCGGCGCCAGTACCAGCGAGGGCTGCTGAAACCCCGGAACCGTACGACGCCCGGCTTGTTGGCGGTGCGCCTGACGGAGGGGAGAGCGGATCCGACCGGTGCGCCGATGCCGCGAAGCTTTTCCGGCACGATTCAGGTGGAACTTCCCAAGGGACAGCTGCGACTCACGGGGGCGGTGGATCCGGAAGCGCTGCGGGTGGTGCTGAAAGAGTTGCTGGCATGATCGGTCTGGCGGCGGGGGCTAGAATTTGGATCGTGGCGGGCGTGACGGACATGCGGCGGGGGTTTGTGGGACTGAGCGGCATGGTACAAACGGCGCTGCAGGAGGATCCTTTCTCGGGGCAGGTCTTTGAATGGACTCGCGATTGCACCCCTAACAGCCGAAGGAAGTCGCCGCTTTCGGATTACCCATCCTTTTCATCCTCTCAGTGGCAAGCAGTTTGACCTGGTGGAGCACCGGTGTATTTTTGCCGAGAGCTATTTGTACTTCCATGATGAATGCGGCTACCTGCGCGTGATCCCAGCGGTTTGGACCGATTTTGTGAAAGCGGACGTGCTGGTGGAAATGGCAGCGGGACGTTCGCGCTTGCACGCCGGCTGCCTGTTGGAACTGGCCGAGTTGGTCCAGCATCTTGCGGAGAGGAGACGCGATGAGCTGTCAACCAAATAACGCCGCACTTGTAAAGATAAATACGCCCCAGCGACTGAAGGGCTACGCGCTGGGATATTTGATAATTGCATACGATAAGCTTATAAAAAGAGGATCAAACGGCCAAGTGCGCAAGAAAGTGCTTGCAATCGACCCTTATGTAGGCGTATTTATATTTACATATGAAACCGGATTCGACCTCGCCCAAGCACGCCCGCGCCAAATTCCAGGCCCTTCGACAAAGCGGCACGCTCAATCTCCGCGCCCAGAAAGTGCAGGACCGATGGTTTTTGGAAGAGGACTTCTTCGACCCGGAGGACCTGCCGCAGGTGAAATACGAAATGCTCCGCCGGGTTCAGAAGGAAGCGATGCCGATCGGCACTGCGGCCGCCAGTTTCGGGTTTTCTCGTCCCTCATTTTACAAGGCGCTGGAGGACTTTGCCCGCGAGGGCTTGGTGGGATTGATTCCCAAAAAACGCGGGCCCAAACGGGGACACAAGTTAACCGGGGAGATTATGGCGTTCGTGGCCCAAATCCGCGCCCAAGAACCGTCCGTTCGAACCCCCGATTTGGTTCAACGGATTCGGGACGAGTTTGGGACGCAGGTGCACCGAAGGACCTTGGAACGAGCTCTGATTGCCGCGAAAAAAAAACCGCACCAACCCTAGTTACGGAGGCCGGGCAAAAATGGTTGCCGCCAGCGGCGATGCTCACTGAACGTTACGAGCACCTGCGCGAATCCGTGTTGGCGCGGAAGACTGCATCGGGTTTGCGAGGGGGCCACGCGGCTTTGACGGCCCGGGGGATGGCTACATGGATACAGCTCGCGAGGGAACCGATCCCGCCCTTACGATGCGAGTGCCCTCCCACCTCAACGGAGGTCATCAAGGTACCGCCACCTTTGCAGGATGACCTTATTCAACTTATGGGAGAGGTCGTCATGACCTTGGTAGCGAGGGAATCGACGCTATGAATAGCGAAGCCCATCACAAAGTGCAAGCCGAACACTTAAGCCGGAACGCCCTCCTGTATGTGCGGCAGTCCACGCCGCGGCAAGTTCGGGGAAACGTGGAAAGCACCAAGCGCCAGTACGGACTCCGGGATCAAGCGATCGCCCTGGGGTGGGCAACGGAGCAGATTGTAATCATTGACTGTGACCAAGGGCAGTCGGGCAGCAGTGCCGTCGCACGGGAAGGATTTCAGAAGCTGGCGACCGAGGTCAGTATGAATCGTGCCGGGATCGTCATGGGATTGGAAGTTTCGCGTTTAGCGCGCAACTCCAGCGACTGGCACCGGCTGTTGGAAATCTGTGCGCTGACGCAAACCCTGCTGCTGGACGAGGACGGTCTGTACGATCCCTCGCATTTTAATGATCGTTTGCTCTTAGGCTTGAAGGGAACGATGAGCGAGGTCGAATTACACGTCATCCGCGCGCGCTTGCGGGGCGGGCTTTTGCAGAAGGCGCGGCGGGGGGAGTTGGGAGGGCGGCTTCCGACGGGACTGGTTTATGGCCCGCAAGGCCAGGTAGCACTGGACCCGGATGCGCAGGTTCAAGAAAGCTTACGTCATCTGTTTAGGACTTTTCGCCGAACCGGCTCAGCCCTGGCGGTGGTGAAGGCTTTCAATCAGGAAGGTCTGAAGTTTCCCCGCCGAGCCTGGGGAGGAACGGAGAAAGGAGAGCTCCTCTGGGGCAAGCTGGTCTATCACCGGGTGACGTGGGTGTTAGGATGCCCGCGCTATGCGGGGGCCTACGGCTTTGGTCGCACCCGATCGCGGAAGCTGCCGAGTGGCTTGGTGCAGCACACTAAAAAGAAGCTGGCGCCGGAGGAATGGCATGCGTTCATTCCCAATGCGCATGCCGGCTATATCAGCTGGGAAGAGTATCAGGAAAATCAGAAGCGGCTGCAGGAAAATGCCACGCAGTATCGGTGCCCCAGGCAGAGGACTCCTCCTCGCGAAGGCCCGGCGTTGATTCAGGGCCTGGCCCTTTGTGGAAGATGTGGCCGGCGCATGCAAGTGCAATATCATGAGCGGCGGGGGCATTTATATCCGGATTACATCTGCGGTGCGGGAGCCAGCCGCTATGGGCTCAAGCAGTGCCTGCGGATTTCGGGACGTGAGATTGACCGCGCCCTAGGGGAACTCCTGTTGACAACGGTCAACCCGCTAAATCTGGAAGTGGCACTGGCGATCGAACGGGAAATGGAAACGCGATTTGCGGAGGTTGACCGCCTGCGACGCCAAGTGGTGCAGAGGGCTCAACAAGAAGCGGACTTGGCGCGCCGCCGCTTCTTGCAAGTCGATCCCGACAACCGCCTCGTGGCCGACCAACTGGAAGCGGA
Source organism: Terriglobales bacterium (assembly GCA_049521535.1). Taxonomy (GTDB): domain Bacteria; phylum Acidobacteriota; class Terriglobia; order Terriglobales; family Acidobacteriaceae; genus CAZUCM01. The sequence continues at coordinate 4,173 of JBEKOS010000379.1, forward strand.
TTGGAATAACAAATTGCGGGCACTGCGCTCGGGGCAGGAAGAATATGAGAGACAGAAGGAGCATGAGCAGAAGACCTTCCGTGCCGAACAGCGACAGAAAATCCTGGAGCTCGCCACCGACTTTCCGAAGGTCTGGAACGATCCGAGCCTTCCCCACCGAGACCGAAAGCGCATGGCCCGTTTGCTGCTGGAAGATGTGACCCTGCGAAAAGAGGAAAAGGTTATCGTGCAGGTTCGATTCAAGGGGGGAGCGCTGAAGACCTTGGAATTGCCGCTCCCCTTGCCCTTCTGCGTGCTTTCGCGTACCCGGCCAGAGGTGATTGAAGCCATCGATGCACTACTGGGCGAGCACGACTATCAAGAGATTGTCGACATTCTCAATGCTCGCGGACTTCGCTCCGGCGACGGCCACACGTTCAATGTGAGCATCGTGGGAGAGATCTGTAAGAATTCCGGCCTCAAGAGCCGGCGTGAACGGCTGCGAGAAAAGGGTATGCTGAGCATGAAAGAGATAGCACGGAAGGTAAGGGTTAATGGGCTGAAGATCACCCACTGGCGCCGCGAGGGCCGGATCATCGGCCATCGTTCCAATTATCGAACTGAGTATCTCTACGTTGAGCCAACCGCAGCACAGATCGCTGCGCTCACGGGAAGGAAACGCAATGAAGCGCCGAGCCGATA
>JBEKOS010000380.1:0-4853 GCA_049521535.1 Terriglobales bacterium
GTGCCCGAAACCACGACCAGGTGGGGACCGCGTGGAGCAGGCCGGCCAGCGCGAGAAACGGCGCTATGTAAGCGGCGACAAAGGGTCCGATCATCGCCAGAATGGCGGTTCGCTTTCGGCACACCCAGAGCGCGAGCCAACATGCCACCATCGGCAGCAGCGCCATCCACTTGCACGCCATACATAGTCCAAAAGCACAGCCGGCCAGCACTCCGCCCCATCGCGGAGACAACTGTCCCCTTACGACGGCAACTACGCACAACAGGCCGGCAAAGAGGAACATGATGGATATGGTGTCGAGCATTCCAGCACGAGCGAGAACGAAGAGCATTCCATTTGCCGCGGTAAACACAACCGCCGTCAGGGCCGTCAGATTGTCTCGGGATAACTGCCGGGTCAAGCCATATACCAGGGCCAGGATCATCGCACCCGCTATAGCACTGGCGATGCGCCAGCCCGCAGGATTGTCGCCCAGCGTCTGGATTCCAGCAGCGATAATCATCTTGCCGAGAGGCGGGTGAGAAGGCTCGAGGTTTACACCTGCGCCGAATCCGTTTGCCGCCGGAACATAGGAATGTTCGTCAAACACGAGCACTTCCGGAACATCGAGGCGAATTGAGAAAAGCACCAACCCTGCGATGAATACGAAGAACGCATTGCGCAGTTGCCGGCTTGTTCCGTCAACGAGCCAGGAAGGCAGTTGCACGGGTGCCCGCCGTTCCGGCCGCGGCACCGATCGAGCGCGAGTTTGACTTCCCTTCGGCTTACGGCTCACGATCGCCTACCTTCGTCCAAATCTCAGGATAATCTCCTTCCGTGGTCTTATCGGAATCGCCTTGCGAGCGAGGGTCAAGGGCGATCACATGATAGCTGCGGGAGAAGTAGTCGATTTGCGATTGCCAGATCCCAGCCATCATCATCCAGCCCGGCTCGAAGACGATGGCAGGGCCGCTTCCCGCCTCCAGATAGTGCAGCCGGACGCCATCGCTGGTGACAAGGTAGGTCCCGTTGACGCTGCCGGCGACAGCATACGTCGCCATCAACAGCGGCAGAAGCCGAAGGAGATTTCGCAGCATGACGAACCGGGCTTACTTGCCGCTTCGGACGCGGCGGCGGTATGCGGCCTTGGCAAGTGCATTCCCAACGGCGGTGCACTTCTTGCAGCGCGTGAGATCGGTTTCAAGTTTCCGTCCACACTGGACGCAACGCCCTTTTGCCTTTTGCCGCAATTGATACTTGCGCTGGCGGGAGATTTCAAGTTTTTCGAATTTATCTTTGATGGCTCTCATTTTGCGATTGACACCTTAGCTTGAATGCAGCATACAAGAGGAGGGCAAGAATACGCAAGCACTTAACTCGAAAAGCAAGAAAAGGCCCGCCGCTGATGGGCGCTGACAACCGCGGATGAACCAAGGCAAGAAAGAATCCTAATCGACTACCCGAAGGTGTCGTATAGAGATCTCTGTTTGCTTCTCAAATATGGGCAGTGGGTCAATTTGAAAAAGGAAGCGAGCCGGGCGCGCGTTAGGGCGTCGCAAAGTACGCAACGCTCCGCGCGGCTCGCCCAGATCCTTCGCTGCGCAAAGCACGCTTGCTCAGGATGACAATTCAAACTGACCCAAATATGCGCAAATTTGCGTCAATCTGCCGCTGGTTTCTCTATGCGTTTTCCTGGCGATGAGCGATCATTGCTTACCCGGAGCGAAAGCGGCAGCCGTCAGGCCGGCTGCGGCCTTGTTCGCATCCTGCTCCGCAGCAGCCAGCACTTCATCGACGTCCGATTGTGCCGGCGGTTCGTCTTCGGCCGGAAGCGGCGGCGGTAGAATAGCCGATTTGGGCGCTTCCGGCAATCCATTCTTTCCCTGCTCGTCATGCAGCATCTGCAAACCGGAATCCAGGGCGGCACGGAAGCTGTTTTGCATCTCCTGCAGGTCTTCGAGGGCAACGACCACTTTCGTTCCCGCAGAGCACTCCCCGGCGCGCGAACTGTTGACCGTGAGTTCAGCAGAACCGCCTCCGTCGTCGTGGGGGCCAATGAACGTGAGGACCGCACCCGGCGAAAGCTGGCAGAAATGCAGGTCGGCAGTCACCAGGTTCAACTGCTCATCCGCTATGAAAACGTGCCCCGGTTGCATTTCCCGCTGCAGTCCGTTCATGTCCTCAACCTGAGCGGGATTCTGAGCGGCAGCGTTTTCCTGCGAGAGTTGTTGCTGGACCTCATCGGCGATCATCTGCTTCATGTCCGGAGATATGGCACTGGTCGCCGCAGCCACGGCATCGTCCGCCGGCGCGTCGTTCACTGGAACATAGGACTCACCAGTCGCCTGAGAATCGTCAACAGCGCTTGACTGGCCTGACGGGTCCTGCGTCACCTGGTTCAAGTAATAATCCGTCAGCCAGGTTGCGGCGCCGGAATACACTGGCCAGGGGGTGAAGTAAATCGTATGACCGCCGGATTGACTCCCATGCGGAGGCGTTTTGGCGGGCGGCCAGGAATAGGTGACCGGCGTCTTCCACGGATAGTACGCCCAGCCATAGAATGCAGGCGAAAAGTTCACGCTCGGCATGTAGAGCGGCAGGGTGGCGCCACGATATGTGTAGTTACGGTACAGGCGGGCTGTTTTTGGCCCGTGAGACCCGTAGGTGCGCTGGATGAATTTTTTGTCGCCGATGGTCACGTCCCGTTGCACATAGCCTTTGCGGTGGCCGTGGCTGACGGTAACAGAGTTTCCAGGACCATGAACGATGACGGTGCGCCTGCCGTTGACTCCAGTCCGAATGTCAAGCTTGGCGGTGTGCAACGAGCTCAAGCTTCCATTCGAGTGGAAGGTCGCGGAGGTTTCCTTGCACCGGTAGGCGGCGACCGTCCCATCCGGACGCACGTCGAATTCACGACTGCCGGAGGCGCTGATGGTGAGCGAACCGTAAGCGTGAGTGGTAATTTGTCCGGGAGGAAGCGGCCGCGAGTTAAGTCCCTTCAAATTCGTGCGGGTCGTATTAATCTGACGCAGGACCGCGCGAGATCCCTCGCTGGTCAGTACTGCACTGCCGTCGCTGGTGCGCGAGGCCACCGCGCCGGCAGGCACCGTGTACACTTGGCGCCACGCGCGGGTCTTGGCGGAAGAGCTGACCGAAGGCAACGGCGCTGGAGAGCCCGACTTGGGCACCGCGTAGGCCACACTGGACGGGCGCAGCATGTCGAGGGCACCCACCCTGACTACGCTATCCGGATACTGATCGAGGAAGGCCTCCAGAGCTGCCGTCTTGGCGTAATCGTCTTTCTGGCTCACTGCGTTCAGGTAAGCGGCGTACTCATTGGGACCATTGACCTTAAAATCCGGCCGGTCGAGGCAGTTTGTCCAGGGCTCATTGGACCCGCAGCGGTGGAAGTTCTGGGACATGCCCGAACACTCCAGCGCCACAACGAGGATCAGCAGCCACCGGGTCATAGAGCCCTCCTTTAACATCAGACGCAGAGAACAGGCAAAGGATATTGTAATTGTCAATGATTTCTCGATTCCTCTGCTCTCTGGGAACGTAGCGGGGATACCGACGCGACAGTCGGGATCACACGCCACCGTGCGCACTGGCGGTGACAGGGGCACCATTGGAGAGCTGCGCCGCTTATACTGCGCCGACCAAAGCTACCGGCGCGCCGCCACGCTTGCCACGCCCTTTGGCGATAACCGTGTTGCAAACAACGGACTTGATTGGCTTTGTTTCGGATTTGGGGGGGTGGGGCGAGCCCCCTGGATGGGCCGGAACCATGCCTCATTTTCAGCACGGATTTCTCTATTTATATCGTATTACGATCTATTTGGTGCATTTTTGGATAATTGGACAGGGAGCCGAGGAAGGCACTGAGGGAGGTGGGTTGGGAACTTCGGGGGGTTGGCCTGACGGTGTAAACTGTGAAGCACGCTCATGTCTCAATTGCAGGTCAAGCCCGGCGACCGGCTTATCAAGGGCTATTACGAAGCCCTGGGCGGACTTGACCGTCACCACATCGAGCACGAGATGGCGGTGCGCAGCGCGTTTCAAAACGTGCTCAGCGGATACTCGAAAAAGCTCGACTGGACGCTGGTGCCGGAGTACTCGATTGCCAAGGGACGGCAGCGCATTGTGGTTGACGGCGCACTGCTGGATTTCTGGAACCAGAAGCGCGGCTACTGGGAGGCCAAAGACCAGCAGGACGACCTGCATCGCGAAGTCAGGGCGAAAATAGAGAAAGGTTACCCCACCAACAACATCATCTTTCAGGCGCCGGAGCGGGCGATTCTGTTTCAGAACGGCGTCCATCAGGGATTCAACGAGGATATCCGTGATGGCCGCAACCTCGCCGAGCTGCTGAATGCGTTCTTTCACTATCGCGAGCCGGAGCACGAGGAGTGGGATGCGGCGGTCGCGGATTTCAAGGGACGAATACCGGAGATTGCCGAGCGCGCCAAGAAACTGATTGAGGCGGAGCAGCGCGACAACCGGTTATTTCGCGAACGATTCGAGGAGTTCTACACGCTTTGCCGGCAGGCGATCAATCCCAACCTGACGGTCGAGGCGGTGGAGAAGATGCTGATCCAGCACCTGCTGACAGAACGCATCTTCAGGAAGGTTTTCAAGGCGGAAGAGTTCCGCTCGCGCAATGTGATTGCCGCCGAAATCGAGAAGGTGATTGCGTCGCTTACCTCGCGGCACTTCAGCCGGGAGCAATTCCTCAGCGACCTCGACCGCTTTTACAAGGTGATCGAGCGGAGCGCGGAGGACAAGACCGAGTACTCCGAGAAACAGGATTTTCTCAACAAAGTCTACGAGGGGTTCTTCCAAGGATACTCGCCGAAAGAGGCAGACACGCACGG
>JBEKOS010000381.1:0-4846 GCA_049521535.1 Terriglobales bacterium
TGCTGTAGCCCGTTTTCCAAGGGCTGTGGTACCATCCAAAGCACCGTTAGTGGTCGAGAAGGTTCGCCGGGGCGCAAAAACAACTAAGGAGAACGTAGCTTGAGAAAGAACAACATTGTGTGTTTCAAAGCGGCAAAGATCGCGGCAGGTCTGGCGCTTGGTGTGTTGACCTGTGGAGCGGCGATAGCTCAGAACGCAACCGCCGGTAGCGCAAAAGCCAAGGCAAAATTGCCGAGTGCGCCAGGCAAACCTCCCAACATACTGTTGATCATCATGGACGACGTTGGCATCGATCAAATGACGTCGTTTGGCTACGGCAGTGTTCCCAACCCGTTGCAGAACGGCGCGGATAACCTCCCGCCCGTGATGCCGAACATCGATGCTGTAGCGAGCGCAGGAGTGCGCTTTCGCAACACCTGGTCAATGCCCGAATGTTCCCCTGGGCGGGCCGTCATGTTTACCGGGCGCTACCCGTTGCGGAGCAACATTCTGCAGGCCATCGGGCCCAATGATCTCAATAACTCTCATGTAGCGACTTGGGAAGTGACCACGCCGAAGCTCCTGCAACAGGCGAATTACAGCAGCGGTTTGTTCGGCAAATTCCACCTCGGTGGACCGGAAAACAACGAATTCGGCGATGGCGCCCCTGCGTCTATTGGGTGGGATTATTTTTATGGCTGGACCGGCGGTCTGCCCGGCGCCATAGATACGACCGCCGGAGGGGTCGGCTCGGAAAGCGGCCCGGAGGGCACGTATTCGTGCGGATTCGTACCGAGGGCGGTGGATGAAGGCGGAGCAGGACGCGGCGCTTGTTACATCCCGAGTGGAAGATCTGTCAGTTGCAAAGCGCTGTTTGGCGCCAATGCCGTGGGGGACTCGGTTGGATTGCAGTGCCTGGCCCAGGGCGGCGTCCTGGTCCCGAAAGCGGCCTGCCAGATGGTTCCTCCCAAGGCAGTTTTGCATGGCTTCCGCGAATTGGAGAACGCGCACTATGTTTCGCCATTGGTGATCAACCAGGGTGGAAAGGTGGAAGAGGTTCCCCTGGAAGATGGCCGGGGACGCGGTTTCCGCGCGAGCATCGAAGTGAATGCGGCGATCAACTGGATCAACCACCAAGCGGCATCTGCGAAGCCCTGGATGGCAACGGTCTCCTTCAGCGCCGACCATACTCCGCTGCAACCGCCGCCAGGCAACCTCTTGTCCCCGGCCACGCGGAAGCTGGTGAGCGAAGTGATCGCCACGGGAGGCGGCTGCACTACACCAGGGGATGACAATAGAAACGTGCAGTTGATGTCCAACGCCCTGATTGAAGGAATGGACACGGAATTCGGGCGTTTGCTGGTGGAAACCGGCATGGCGCACCTCAACGCCGATGGCAGGACCGTTACCTACAATCCGCAGGACAGCAATACCGTCATTGTGATTGTCGGCGACAACGGGTCGCTGGGCAGTACGGTCAAGCTGCCGTTCGACCCGAGCCGCGCGAAGGCCACCGCCTACCAGACGGGCGCGTGGGTACCGCTGATCGTCGCGGGGCCCGTGGTCACAAATCCTGGACGTGATGTGAACAGCATGGTCAACGTTGCCGATATGTTCGAGCTTTTCGGCGAGGTAGCGGGCATCGACGTGAAAAAGTCGGTGCCGCGACAGCTCGATTCCTATCCGCTAATGCCGTACCTCACCAATCCGGATCAAGCTGAGTTGCGCCCCAGCAACTTCACCCAGGGCGGCTTCAATATACAAAAGGATGGCGCGCACAATCCTCCCTGCGTTGTCCCGTTCCCACCGGGGACTCCGCCTCCTTTGAATCAAAGCCGGGGAGTTTGTTCGCAGGTGCCGGTCAGCAAGTCCGTATGCGAGGACAATTATGGCGTGTGGTGGGGACCGGGCGCCGATCCTGCAAGCACGTTGCCCGGGTTCAAAGGGGTCGCCGAATGCTGGCAGGTGAATGAGGCCCTGTACGAGTACGATTCGGAAGCCTACGAGCGGGCTCAAGTCCGAATGTTGCCGCAGATCTATTCGGCCGTGCGCAACGACCGTTTCAAACTCGTAAGCAACATGGCGACAAATTACCTCCCGCCGGACAAGGGTAGTACCACCGCTCAAAATTCGATCGAATTTTATGAGATCAACGAAGATAAGAGCACATTTCCGGTAACGCTGAAGATTGACCGGGTCCAGGACAATCTCTTGCCGCCGTGCGTTGCGGAGCCCTGTGACACCAGCGGTCTGACGGAAACCCAACTGACGAACTACAACGCCCTGTCGCAGGAACTGGGCACGATTCTGGCTTCGTCTCCGGCGTGTCCGGGCGACGGGAACGGGGATGGCGTAGTGGATTGGAAGGATGTTGGCGACTGGTACCAGATCGCGACTACCTGGAGGAAGTCCAGTCATTACGATTTCAATTTCGATGGCCGGACTAACCTTATTGACTACGGGATTATCCTGAAAAACTGGGGCCCCTGCCCAATGCCAAAATGACATTCGATGCCATACGGCAAGCAGCTCTGTAAGGGGGGCCTGCAGGAGACTGCAATGTCGGAGTCTTCAACCAACACCTTTGGCGGAGCGATGCCGGTCTTTCGCGTGAAAGACGTGGAAGCCAGCATCGCTTATTACCGGGACGTCCTCGGTTTCCAACTGCGTTGGGGCGGGGGCACCGATTTTGCGTGCGTGGCGCGAGACAAGTGCTCCATCATGCTCACCAACGACAATCAGAGCCAGCCTCGCATGTGGGTTTGGGTCGGTGTAGGGGATGTTCGCACGCTGCACGCGCAATACGTCTCCGCGGGCGCGAAAATCCGTAATCCGCCCAACAACTTCGACTGGGCGCTGGAGATGCAGGTCGAGGACCTCGACGGAAATGTCCTGCGCCTTGGTTCTGATCCGGAGAAAGACCAGCCGCTGGGCATATGGCGGGATGCAGACGGCGTTCGTTGGAGGCATCTCGGCAATGGGAAATATGAACGCGTGGCCGAAGAATAGCTGCACGGTTCTGCGAACGGCGGTATACTCCTTTGGTTCGGGATGAGTTGGTCAGGATCCTGATACGATTCGCGCCGGACGGGAGCGGCCGCCATGATCAAAATCGTTCTTACAGCTTCTCTGATTACAATTTTCCTGCTTACGACTTCAGGCCTTGCGCAAGACAGTGCTGGGGCCCCCGGATGCGGTGATCCCAAGGTTAAGTTCGAAGTGAAGACAGCGAAAGTCCGGCAGTCCGCGCAGCCGGAGGAAGGAAAGGCGCTGCTTTATTTCATTGAGGACGATTCAAATTTCGGCTCAAGTCCCAAGCCTACCGCCAGGATGGGCGTCGACGGCGATTGGGTCGGAGCGACGCATGGCAGCTCGTACCTTTCTGTTTCGGTTGATCCCGGGGTTCATCACCTCTGTGCCAGTTGGCAAACAACGGTCGTAGTGGGCATGGGCCATATGACTTCCGCGGCGCATTTCACTGCGGAGGCCGGTAATGTCTACTACTTCGTGGTTCGAGACATCTGGGTTCGCGATGGCCTGCGCGATATGAGCCTGGGCCCGTTGGATAGCGATGAAGGCCAGCTATTAGTGAACCGGTTTTCACTCAGCACATCTCATCCGAAGGATTGAGCTTGATTCTCAGCTTGGCCATGAGGCCGGCCAGGCCGCAGCCGGATCGACCAGGACGACCTAATATCATGACTCCGCCACAAATGCCACTTGATCGTAGAAGTGGCCGGCCCATCCAATGGGTGTAAATTTCCGCCGGAACGCAGACATGTAGTCCATCATGGCTCGGAATTCATGATTCACGGAATTAAACTCATCAAACATGACCACCGTGCCGGGCTTAATGAATTCATTCAACATTGCCATTGAGTAGAGAGTTGAACTATAGAGATCGGCATCCTGGTGAATCACGAGGCGGTTCTTAGGCTGAAAGTTGCTCAGGAAGTCTGCAAGGGTGTCCTGGAACAGGCCCTTGACGAACTGCACCCTCTGATCTTGAATTTCCGGAGTCTTTCCTCCCGTCGACAAACACCCGGTCGGCATGTTGCCGGTTGCAAAGGACCATGCTTCAGGGAAACCCTCGAAGGTGTCAAAGCCGAAAAAGCGTGAAGCCTGGCTGCGGCTGATCTCCGACCATTTTCGGATCGATTCGCCCTTCCAGACGCCAAATTCCAGATAGTCCACAGGCGCCTGGCTGATCACATTATCTTGAATATGCTGGTAAAGATTAAAGCGATGGTCGAAGTGAGGGCTCTCCCGCAAGTGAGAGTCGCGAACGAAGTCACTCATGCGGAAGAGCTGGTGTACCGAGCCGATCACGCGCGGCAGCCGGAAAGAAGAATTAACAACTGCACGCTTCGTCCGGATGTAGAGCGATGCGCTTCCCGTCCTGGCATACTCGTTGTCCGAAATTTCACGCGCGTCGGGTGATTTACTCATGTCGCTCCTTGGTGCCCGGTTATGCTTATGAGTCGATGCACTGCCGCAAAGCCGGGAATCAAGCGAGAGAGTAACACATTGAGAAATGCCTTGCGCCGTCACCGCACCAATTTGGGTAATCCCAGCGACTTCGATAAATGTTAGAACCGGGGCTAAGTTGCTGCTGCCGTCAATGCAGGGCTCCACAAAGCAAAGGCTGCCCCATCCCGCCTGTTTGTGCATGCTGTTCAGAATCCGGCACTTCTCTCCGGAGTTTCACAGAGGCGCGCCGAGGCAAGCTGATTGCTGAATTGGCCGCTCGCAACTATCTGCCAAGCATTGCCCGATGGGGTGATTCCGCATTCCTTGGCAGTTTAGGAGACGGGGATGGTCGCACAACAAAGGCCGCTCGCCTCTTTTACCGCCTTGCTGGAGAGGA
>JBEKOS010000382.1:0-4846 GCA_049521535.1 Terriglobales bacterium
CCCGGCGGCGCTTAGGTGGGGCAACCCCAAATATTCTCAGCTCTGTGCAAGTGCGGTTACCGATCAGAACCCAAGCGTGTCGTCGGCGGAGGGGCCATAGGTGGCCGGCACGGGCGCGTTGTTCAGGCGCAAATAGACGCCGAGCTGGGCGCGGTGATGGACAATATGATTGAGGAACATTTGCCGGTAGGCCAGGAAGCGCGTACCCTCGAAGATCGTCTTACCTTGAAACGACAATTTCCACGGCTCAGACCACGACTCGTCGGATGCAGCCTGGAGCGCAGCTCGCACTTTTCCCGCCCCCTCATCGAAGACGCGAACCAGTTGCTCAGGCGACTCGAAGGGAATCGGTTTATAGCTGCCTTGAGAGAAGTCCAGTCCCGGCGTGGTCAGCACGCTCAGGCCGAAACTGGCAAGCTGGGCGACGTGAGGTGCGAGTTTGCCCAGAGGCATCGACTTGGGATGCGGCACGAAATCGCCTTTGCCCGCCGGCACGCGCTCGAGCATGGTGCGCGTCTTCTTCACTTCCTCATCAAATTCCGCCAAAAGCAAATCGCTGGTTCGCATAGGTCCTCCGGTTGAACATTCTAAATCTAACATCAAGAACATGATGCTGCCGCAGTTCCGACGGTTCGTTAAAATACAGGAATGGAGGTTGCTATGGCCCTCGACTGGTCAGAATGCCCAGCAGTCGAAAGCATTCCGGGAAAGGTGAGTGGTGCATGGGTATTTCGGGATACGCGCATGCCCGTGTCGCTCGTTTTTGAAAATCTTGAGGAAGGCATGACAATTGACGAACTGATGGAACAGTTTCCCGTTACACGGGAGCAAGTCAGATCGGTTTTGGAATTTGCGGCCCGCAGTCTTGATGTGGCGCCCGCTGGCCACTAACGAATGCTCATCTTGCTCGACAATAGCGCTCCGCGGGGCATAATTCGATGCTTGACCTCCCACGTGGTCGAGGAATGTAGGTCGCGTGGATGGGATCGATTATCAAACGGAACTTTGCTGGCTGCTGCTGGAGCAGCCGGTTTTGACGTGTTCGTGACGGCAGACAAGAATATTCGCCACCAGCAAAATCTCAAGGGCCGGAAGATCGCAATTGTGGTCCTGGGAGAAGGGCGTTGGCCTCTCATCAGACCGATGCTGGACAACGTTGCCGCAGCAGTAAATGCGGCGGTGCCGGGCGGCTATGCCGAAGTAGACATACCGGTTTGACGGATCGGACATAGGCCGCCGGCACCGCGGTGGATGTTGAATACGTTGCGATCTGATCCAACTGGAGTTTTCTATGCGGTAGCTTGCTCAGATGCCGCGAGGCTCGCCGCGCATTCGTGCGGACTGGGGCTTCAATTACTGACAAGCCAGCGAATTGACCCAATGGCTGTAGCGGTATTTGTTGTTATCATCTTGTGCTTGGCGGTGGCGTTCATTGGCTGGTGGGAATGGCAACGCAGCCGGGTAAAGAGAACCGACGGCTGGCCTACCGCTGAAGCGACGATTGAATCAGGTGCAGTGGAGCTGGTTCATTCGTCCAGTGACGTCGGAATTCGCCTTCCCGTGTTCGCTTTCTCTTACAAGGCTGCCGGGGAATTCTACTCCGGGAGATTTGCGCTGCTGCCGTACATTGTGGATCCGGGTCCATCCATAGTTGAGCGAATGCTTGATCGCAAGCTCCTGGTCCGTTTTGATCCCAACCACCCCGAATCTTGGATTATCCCGGATAAATTGATCGAGGGCTGCAAGGTTGAACAGAAAGTGGGCCCGCACCTGATGCACCTTTATCCTACGGACTGACGTGTAGGGACTTCCTCATATTAGGAACGCCGCTTAATCGGTAATTCTTCTACCCGGCGCATTCTCCTGTCGCACTTTCGGAGCCTTGGTGCGGTGTTTGGTCTCCCGGCCGCGGTGATCCAATGGAGTTAGCAGTACGGTCACTCCATACAGGCGGCCTTTCCCCTGGGGTCTAGATACTGCACTGACCAGGCTCATGATTGACCGGTTTACGCCCTCGAGATCAGCCTCGGATAATCGCCCGGTCTTGCGCCAGGCCCAGAGTTCCCGGCGTGGACCGGAGACGGCTACTTCATCGCCCCGAAAGGCGCGTCGGAAATCTCGAATTCCCAGGCGCAACATGGAACTGACGATGGCACTCACCGCACGTCGATTGGTAATGCTGCGGGGTTCGTAGTGAAGCCGCAAGTCGGGAGCTACCGTGCGAAAGAGCGCCTCTTTACGTCCGCCGCGGGAGCGGTATCCAGACTGGCACACCAGGCCTGCTGCCTTCAGCGCGCGAAGGTGGAAGTAAAGGGCGTCTGCCGGCCTGCCCAGGGTGGCGGCCAGCTCGGCCACCGAGACAGTGCCCATCTCCGCCAGGACGTCGACAATTTCCTGCCGTGCCGCCGATGCCATCACCGCTAACTGCTTCTCAGTCCGAATGAAATGAGGTGCTATCGCCTTCTTCATGGGTGCCTTTCCCAAAGCTATTCTGCCTCAGCATGGTCTTTTGTGGACGGCTCGTCGCTGGCCGCCCAAAGAATTGTCATCCTGAGCGAAGCGAAGGATCTATGCACTTTGCGTCCAGCAGAAGAGTGCATAGATCCTTAGGCCGCCCAGCCACCCCACCACGCCCAAAAGCGGCGCGTGGCGGGGACCCCGGACACGCGGCCTCAGGATGACAAACCAAACTGTCCGCACGCTACCTCGCAACGCCGTCGTTCATGGACACATCATATCATTGAAAATATATGATAATATTCAACGATAGGGAAACACGGTGAGGACTTGAGCATGGAACTTCAAATTCAGAATCTTTCAAAAACATACAAGAACGGGGTCAAAGCGTTGGATAACGTCTCCCTGACCATTCCCGCAGGCATGTTCGGATTACTCGGCCCGAATGGCGCCGGCAAATCCACGCTGATGCGCACGCTCGCAACGTTGCAGGAGCCCGATAGCGGCAGCGCCAGGCTCGGTGAAATCGACCTGCTGAAGCAAAAGGACGAAGTGCGGCACCGGCTCGGTTACCTGCCCCAGGAGTTCGGCGTATATCCTCGGACGTCCGCGCAGGACATGCTCAGCTACATCGCCCTGCTCAAGGGTATCACCCAGGCCAGGGAGCGCAACGACCGGGTCGGATGGATGCTCCAGCGCTGCAATCTGTACGAGGTTCGCAAGAAGGCACTCACCGGTTTCTCCGGAGGCATGCGCCAGCGCTTCGGCATTGCCCAGGCCCTCATTGGCAATCCGCAATTGCTGATCGTGGACGAGCCTACCGCCGGCCTCGATCCTGGCGAACGAAACCGCTTCTACAACCTGCTGGCCGAGATTGGCGAGCAGGTGATTGTGATTCTCTCCACGCACATCGTGGAAGACGTGACGGACCTTTGCACCAATACGGCGATCATCAATAAGGGCAAGGTCCTATATCAGGGGCACCCGCAGGATGCGATCGAGGAACTGAACGGGCGAATCTGGCAAATTTCCATTGCCAAGTCCGAACTGGCCGATTATGAGCAGCGCTATCAAGTGGTCTCCAGCAAGCTGGTCGGCGGACGTCCTCTTCTTCACGTCTACAGCGCGGCGTCGCTCTCCGGTGGATTTGCTCTCTGCGCACCCAACCTGGAAGACGCTTTCTTTACCAAGATCAGTTCCTGGAATTAGGAGCCGTCATGCTCTGGCAAATCGCGTGGTTTGAAATTCGTTACTGGCTTCGCTCCTGGATGCTGTGGATCTTCCTCCTGGTGATCGCCGCGTCAATTTGCTTTGTGACCAGTTCCAGCGAGGCGCTGGAGGATTCCGGCCTGGCCAATATCTTCCGGAATGCGCCGTACACGATAACGTTCTTTTATGCGGCGATGGGCGTGCTCACGCTGTTGATGACCGCCGTATTCGTCAATTTTACGGCTCTCCGGGACTTCAGTTGCAACACCCACCAAATGGTTTTCTCCACGCCCGTACGGCGCCGCGACTTCCTGCTGGGGCGCTTTTTCGGGGCCACCTTGATCTCGGCGATTCCCATGCTGGGAGTCTCACTCGGCGTGCTGCTGGCCAAGTACTTGCCTTGGGCCTCCGCGGAAGGCTGGGCGGCGGCGAACTGGGCCGCGCATGCGAAAGGACTTCTGCTTTTCGCCGTGCCCGATATCTTTTTCACCGCCGCTATCTTGTTTGCGGTCGCGGTGGTGTGGCGGAGGGACATCGCTTCTTTTGTCGCCGTAATTCTTTTGATCGCAATTCGTGCGGTTACCTTACAACTCTTTCAGGGTCCGCAGCAGGAACACATTCGAGCGTTGCTCGACCCGTTCGGCGCCGTGACATTGTCGGTGATTACCAAGTACTGGACGGTGGCAGACAAGAATACCCTCTCTCCTGACTTCAGCGGCTTGCTGCTATGGAACCGCCTGATTTGGATGGGCGTCGGGTGCGCAGCCTTCGCTTTCGCCTACGCGCGCTTCAGCTTCGCCGAGCGGCGGACGAAAAACAAAGCGGTAGAAGTGGACCAGGGTGCTCGGCGAGACGCTGGCACGACCCCGGCATGCGGCGCGGGACAGGCAGCCACGCTACAACTGAGAGACTCACCATGGGCAAAGGTTCTGGGATCGTTCAAGGTGCTTTTCCATGGAATGGCCGGGAACACAGCTTTTGTGGTGGTCGGCCTGATCGCGACCATGATTTGCGTACTGGCTCTGAGCCTCACCGCCGCCCATACGAATACGAGCAATCAGACTTTTCCCGTCACCTACTGGGTGATTGAGCAGATTCGCGGAGCGGTTAATTTCTTTCTTATCGTCGTCATCACTTACTTTGCCGGCGCTTTGGTGTGGAAGGACCGCGACGAGCATAT
>JBEKOS010000383.1:0-4820 GCA_049521535.1 Terriglobales bacterium
GATGATAGATTCCCCACCTTCCAATTACGAAATTTGACCGGCGCCCACAGACGACCGCTGGTCAATCGGGGCGACAAGCGTACCTCGTAACACCGAAACCATTCCGCATCGCCTGGCTAGGGCCACACTCGATCATCGGGCATTTCAATCGTGTACGTATTTGTTGACACTGAAACAACGGGATTGCCTGCGCGGCGATTTGCGCACTCATATACCGAACAAGACGTTTGGCCCCGCGTCGTCTCGATAAGTTGGGCGATATTTCAAGCCAAAGATCAAACACTAAAACACGTTTACCACATCATTCAGCCATGCGGTTTCATAATTCCTGATGACGCCACTAAAATCCACGGGATCACAACCGAGCACGCACTCGCCAACGGGCGTCCTTTGAGTCAAGTCCTCCAAGAGCTCACTGCTGACGTGAAGTCGCATAAGCCTTCGCTGATCATCGCCCACAACATCGCTTTCGATCTGCCTATCCTGCTTTGCGAAATGTCCCGCGTTAAGTTGGACACGCCAATCAAATACATCCCAACCTACTGCACCATGTTTTCCAGTACGAACTATTGCGCACTGCCGCATCCAAATGGCTGGGGGTATAAATGGCCTCGACTATCGGAACTACACACCAAACTCTTCAGTGTTGGATTCACCGGCGGACACGACGCCAGTCAGGACGTTTTAGCCTGCGCCCGCTGCTATTTCCGGCTGGTGGAATTAGGTCTCGCCCAGGATTATAAATTCCAGGTGGACGACATTTGTCTCCCACAAGCTGACCAGGGCGAGCCGGAGCACATTGCTGTCACATCCGAAATCAACGATCTCTTAGTGAAAATCCGCGCGTTCGCGGAGGATCATGCTTACTTCGATACGAGGTTCTTGGAGAGCGTCGAGAGACAATTTCGGCGGCGTGGTTGCCTTTCCCCGAAACAGGTGAGCGCGTTGAGGAACATCATTAACGGGTGGGGAATGCAGGGATACCGACGCATGGCAGCAAGCGAAAGCTGCTGAAAAACAGCAATTCCAGAGCAACAAAACCAAAAGTCAAAACACCACCGTGCGGTAGCTCGTGCCCCAATGATCTTCTCCGGTGCAGGTCAATGGGGGCGATCACAGCAACCGCGTCATGGTAGCGGGCAGCATCTCGTATCCGTACGGTCCAAGGTATCGCCGGATCAGCGCGATCCAGGCACGGTCGCAAAGCCCGACAGTCAACTTATCCTCCTTCAAGAGGTAACCGAATTGCTCGGCGTCCCGCAGGATTAGCGCCCACCTTACTTCCCAGCGGTGGGAAATCGCCCATAAAAGCCAGTCGAGCTGCGGCAAGGTGGCAGGAAATTCTTCCTCCATTGTTCGCCAAATTCGGCCAACCCACTCCCATTCCTCGCGGGCCTGCGTCGCCTGGATGCCGATCGGCAGCGCCAGGCGAGGGCGGTCGATGCCAAGCATCGGTTCCCGCGAGATGGACATGCTTTCAACAAATCGAAAAATCCAAAAAACGAGGGTGCGGGCGAGGCCGCCGCGCACATGCCAGCCCAACGGAAATCGCAATTGCAGTCGCACAACTTCCGCTCCGCAGGCCGAGAGGTAGCCGGCGAGTTGCTCCCTTATGGCGGCAGGCGAATGCCGTTCGCAGGCACACGTGAGCACAAGAAATAAGTCCGGGGAAAGGCCCACCGCCACCACCCACCGATCATAGGCAAACACGCGCCCGGCATCGAGCACGCCCACGACACCGCCCGGCAAAGTCAATGCCGGGCCAAGTGGCAGAGGCGTCGCCCTCGCCGCCGGCGCGGCGAAATGAGCCATGGAAATCACGTTCATGGGCTTCAGTTGACACGAAGGGGTGAGGAATGGCTAGCCCAAAATTATCTCAGGATTTTCCACAGAAAAAAAGCACATCCAGCCGGGGGCGGCGGCTCTGCCGCCTTGCCACGCCCTGCCGGATGCCAAAGACGCAAAACACATGTTCAATTCCCCAAAATTCAAAACTATCAATGAGGTGTTCATCCATAATTTCGAGGCGCTCCGCCGGTGGCGGGCTTTCATTTGCATACCGCATCACATGCCGAATGCAGTTCGATATTTTATCGCTCAGCAGCTCGACGATCCAGAAGCCATTGCCAGATTATGGGTGGAACAGCCCGAGCGTCGGAATAAAGTTTCGCTTATATTTGCCGATAAATCCGTGCTGGTGTGGCCGAATTGGATCTTCGAACACGAGGAGACTTACGAAAAAGCACTCGACTGCGCAGGAGATTTGGAAGAGATCGAAAAGATTTGGGATGAAATCGAAAGTCTGGCCAGCCCTGGGCATGAAGATGACCTGTTCGCTAAGGCGGTCGAGTTCCTGGTGTCCTTCGATTGTTTCGTCAGTTCCACCGGTGGTGAAAATGTTTTGGGCCCCTACATTCGAGGCTTGGTATCGCATTTCAATGGGATACTCGCTCGCGCGTTCTGTGACGGCGGGAACCAAAGAAAACACGCCTGCGGTTGGCTCCGGATGGTGGACCGAGCGCGTGAAATGGGTTTCGAACTGCAACTTTCACCCGAAGCAGCCGCAACGCTATCGCAAAGCCAAACGCCCCGTCGCCAAGGCCCGTTGGCGCGTTCCCTGCGAGCGCGCTGGCCCCGCAGCACAAGGTGGAAGGTCATCATGGCCTTTCCACCCAACAAGGTCAAAGTCATCTTCGACAAACATCGCCACGTTCAACGTGGCAATTGTTCTGATCTGATCCAACAGTTCAATCCAAAGATCATGTCTCCGGAGGCTCTCCGGCTACACTGTGGCGCGGTTCAAATTCTATTTCGCGGATACCAGGACGATTCTCGGTTGCCCATGCTTATTCCCGAACTCCGGACGTTCGTTCGCGCGATTCGCCGAATCTGGCCCTACGCGCCGTTCTTTTGCGACCTCCATACGTTTTTTGTCGAGATTGAGGCTTTCGCGCAGGTCGACCACTTCAGTGTGTTGGAAAAAAGCGGTTCGGAGGAACTGCTCTTTATCATCTGTACGTCTGAACTCCGTCGCTACGTCCGCCAGGCCCATAAAACAATTCGAACACTCGGCAAACAGTCACGTATGACACATGCCCAGGTGCAGGGGAGGATGCAGGAGTTTGACAATTACATAAGCGCTCGCGTTGGCCCTTTTCGAAAAACCCGATGAGGTCGCCATATGGGGCCAAGAGCCACTGTCAGGTTGACCCGTGCTGGTCAGCCAGCCCGCCCGAAGGAGGAAATGGTGCCATACAGGAAAGTCTCTGCCGGAATGGATCAAATAGTTTCAAACATGACGCCAACACAACCCAAGGTGTTCGGCAACATCGTAGGAAAAGAACACACAGCCGGTGAGGCCTGGCGGCTCTGCCGCCAACCACGCCGCACCGGCTGGGCAGATAGGAAGACAGCAATGCATTACAAAATTCGATTTACTTTTTCCGCACGACAAGTGCGCGAGCATGATCTCAACACCTTTCTTGACGTGTTCCAACTTGGTCAGATGCCGGACGTCGCGCTTCCCCGATACGAGGACGCCTTGAAGTTGGACATTGAAACCGCCGAAGGTGATTTACGGCCGCCCTATGTGATCCCGGAAATTCGGCGCCATTTGCGTCAGCTGGCCAAACACTGGCCGCACGCCGCGTTTTGCTGCGACCTGGGAACGCCGTTCCTGTTGCAGTATGCACTCTGCCAGTTGGACCATCTCGAAGTCGTTGAATGGCAAGAAGCGCAAAGAATCTTAGTCTCTTTTCGTGTCCAGGAATTGTATCGCTATTGCCAGCATGGTAACGCCCAAATTCGTGCGGCGGGCCGGAGGGCTCGCATGAGCCGCAGTGAAGTCATGCATCGCGAAATCGCGTTCACGCGCTATCTGTTGCGGGGATTAAGGCCCACCATCAGAAGTTCCCAAGGCAGCTAATCCAAAAGCAACCCTGCGAATTCAGGACAGAGAGGGAATGGCGCCCGGGGCCGTGCGGTTCCACCGCGTTGCCCGCCGCCGCTACGCCTTCAAGAGTTTCAAATGAATATGAAAAAATCAATACTAAAATCCACATCCAAAACAGCCTCCTGGTGTAAAAGAGACGGCCATAACCGCATCTGCCTGACGTGCCGAAGAAGCATCAAGACCGCGCCCAAAAGCTGTGCGAGTCGGAAACATCAACATTCTTTTGTAGTCAGAAAAGCTTATCAAAAGTCCTATTTCCAAAACAACAAGGCGCGTCTGGTCGAAGCTAATCGGCGATACCGCCGCCAACATCCCGAACATAAAAAATGGGCGCGCCAATACGGCCGGGAATGGTACCGCAAAAACCGCGATCAAAAGCGCGCCAAAAACCGCACTTGGGAACAGCGCCACACAGCTCAACGACGACCCTATCTGCGAGAAAAAGCGTTGCAATGGTACTACCGACATCACCAGCGAGCGAAGGCTTCAAACCGACGTTGGTATCAGCGCAACAAGGTCAAAAAGAATAGTCGGCGCAATGATCTGTTGAAAGCGGCCAGAGCCAGGGACCCGGGGATCCGTGTTCGTTACAATTTGCGCACGCGGTTGTCGAATCTCATCCGGCGGTCAGGACCGAAAAAGTTCTCTGTCAGCCGGGACGTGTTTCTCTACACTGCCGATCAATTGCGAGCCCACTTGGAAAGCCAGTTCACCCCCGCCATGTCCTGGGCGAACTACGCGCATTATTGGGAAATCGACCACATCCAGCCCTGCTCGAACTTTGATCTCACAAGGTTAGAAGAGTGCCTGATTTGCTTTGCGCTGGAGAATCTTCGCCCGTTGACCCTGCAAATTAATCGCGGCCGTT
>JBEKOS010000384.1:0-4779 GCA_049521535.1 Terriglobales bacterium
TCGGCTTCGTCTTCCACGATCGCAATTCGCTTCGGCATTCGGGATGGGCGATCTTCCTGCTTATTGTAACGTCGCGCGCGTCGCGGCGCATGTCGTCCCTTCGCTGCGTCCGCTGAGGCCTTTGCAACTCACTGGACAGTGCGCAGCCGACCTGGCACCGATTGCCGGATTGCGAAACGGGCACGCTCGAGCATTCGCGAACCGGTGTTTCGGGCGAGCATCTGCGGCGGACTGTCACTGCTCCTTGTCTTTGGCGGACAATCGCGCTTTGTCTTGCAGGATTTTGATATTGGCGAGCATGCGGACGCGGGTGATGTCGCTCGTCTCGGCTGCTGCGGCCTCTTGCAGCACCGCAAGCGATGTGGCGTCGCCGTGCTCGCCTAAGGCATTACTCGCCTCCATCCTCACACCGCGGTCTTTGTCCCGCAGCAGCGCGGTCGTGACTTCTCGGACCTCCGCCGCCTTGGGCTGAAACATCGGAGCGTATGGCCCCCTACACAGCCTAAGGCCGTAGATAAGTAGGCCCTCGCGGAAGGAGCTTTCGAGGTTGCTCATGGCGCGAACCATGTCTATGACTTGGTCCCGACACGTCGCGTCGCCAGCGTCCAGCAGGTAACCCGCTGCGACTAGCCGGGGAAAGTAGGATGCCGTGGCCGCCCCGCAGATGGCCCGGAGCTCGGTGGTCCCAGCCTTCGCGCCCATCTTGACCAGGGCGTTCGCCATCCACACCCGCGTTCCAATAGCCTTCTCCGACGAGAGAGCCTCCAGGATGAACGGGACAGCTTCGCCCACCCCTTGCTTCGCGAGTTGGCCCGCAGCCATGGACCTAACTTGGGCATTCGCGTCGCGAAGGCCGCGCAGGAGCGATTCCTTAGCCAGTGCGTAGCCGTGGAGTTGCAGGGCACTTTCTATGGTTGCCTGATACATAACGCCTCCCCGCTGCTCGGGTATCAGCTCGGGAAAACCTTCGTCGGTCTGGCCGAACAGGGCGGTCGCAGCAGCGAGCGAGAATAAGGCGAGGTAAGGCCTCATAGCGTTCCTCCAATGCGCCCTCATGCTCCTATTGGGACATCGTGACCACTAATATGGACCGTTACTGCTCCTTGTTTTTGGCGGGCGGACGTGCTTTGTCTTGTAGGATTTTGATATTGGCGAGCATGCGGACGCGGGCGATGTCGCTCGTCTCGGCCGCTGCGGCCTCTTGCAGCGCCGCGAGCGATGTGGCGTCTCCAAACATGCCTAACGTGTTGCCGGCCGCCATTCGTACCCCGCGCCTGCTGTCTCGCAGCAGGGTGGTGCCCACTTCCCTGACCTCTGCCGCCTTCGGCTGAAACATAGGCTCGAATCGTCCGATCACCGAAAGGCCTACCATGGAGCGTGTCCTCGCGGGCTCCGTCGCCCAGACTGCTCATCGCGCGAACCATGTCGATGACTTGGTCCCGGCACGCCGCATCGCCGGCCTCCAGCAGGTCCGCGGCCGCGACCAGCCGGGGAAAGTTCGACGCGGTCGTTGACTCGCAGACCCCCCGGAGATCGGCAGTCCCCGACTGCACGCCCAGCTTGACCAGGGCGTTCGCCATCCACACCCTCGTTCCGATTGCCTTCTCCGACGAGAGAGCCTCCAGGATGGACGGGACAGCTTCGCCCACCGCTTGCTTCGCGAGTTGGCCCGCAGCCATGGACCTGACCTGGGCATTCGCGTCGCGAAGGCCGCGCAGGAGCGATTCCTTAGTCAGAGCGTAGCCGTGGAGCTGCAGTGCGCCCTCTATGGTTGCCGGATTCGTGACGCCTCCCCGCTGCTCCGGTATCAGGTCGGGAAAGCCCTCGTCGGTCTGGCCGAACAGGGCGGTCGCAGCGAGACAAAACAAAGCTAAGCAGGCTCTCATGGTTGTTTCCTCCAGTGACGGCTATTGGGACATCGTGACCACTGATATGGGTACCCCGCTCATTGTGGAGTGGTTCAGCCACTTAATCAGCGTATAGGAGGTCAGGGAGGGGCACCCGTTGGTATAGTATGTTTGCATGCACATCATCTGGCAACTGCTCATATTGGCAGCGCCCAGATCATCGATATAGCCAATGAGGTAATGCTCGTCGTAGAATTGGTTTCCGTAAGTGAGGTATGGGATCTGGAACCCGCCAAAAGTGGTGCTCCCGCCTTGGTTCTGACCGGTCGCCGACAGGCCCGTAGCGTTGCACGCGTTGACCCACGACGGACAGCTGTTAGTCAGGACGCTCATGCTCTCATTGACCGTAAGGCCGGTCAGGTTATTGGACTGCGGACCAAGCAACATGACGTCCTCAGTTCCGATACCCGTTAGGAATGTCGGAAAATTCATACAGCCCGGGCCCGGGCAGCCGGGGGAGTTTGGCTGCAGCCATAAATTCATTGACGACGATAGGGTGACGGCTGGACAGTAGGACACGTGGGCTTGCGTATTGCCGTCCACCTCCCCCCGGGGTTGAACGTCGCTGTATGGAGGCTCTGCTCCTGCCAATTTCCGGTGTCAATTGCAGGAAGAGTGTCCCCGGATGGCGGAATAGTCAACTGAGCCTCGCCGTCAGAAGAGCTGGCTGACGCAGCGACCCCGTAAGGCGTGATTTGGGCTGCTACCGTCGAGCTCACTTGGGGCTGGAATGGTGGCTGGCACTCACCCATACCCTCATCTTCGCACTCGGTCACGTTGATCAGAAACCCCGTGATCGGTTCGGTCATGGCGGAAACCGTTAGGTTCCCGGAAGAGTCGATCGTCAGGGAGGAGACTCCAATCATGACATAGCAGTATTGGGCGTAGCTGGTCACATACTGGCAATACATCTCCGATTCAAACTCGTCACCGTTTGACTGCGCGAAAGCCGCGCCAGGGCCAAGGAAAGCCAGAGCCCACGCCAGCAACGGCAGTCCGCAACTCTTGGAGAAGCGCATCGCTATTTCCTCCTTGTCCGTCTACTTAGCCCACCACGTTTTTTTCGCAACCGTGGCCTGAACGTAATTGGCCACGGCTTGAGCGCCGGCGGCGCTCAATTTGCTGGCGCGCTGGTTGATGTGGTTATCGACCATGGCAATGTATTGCTGGAAAAGGTTGCTGAGTTGTACAGTTTGGTCCCAGGTCGCCTTTCCTCCCGCCGCTTGTTGTGCGTATACCGCCTTCAGAATCGCATTTCTGGCGCTGTAGTAGGCGGCCTTTTGGCTGGCGTAGTCCTGCGCGATTGCCACCAGCGCGGCGTAATCCGCATCTGTCAAGCCCGTTTCGTTGGGAATCTGGGACCGGAGCGCTACGCTCATCGAGTTGCCAGCGCCTCGCGTGGCATCTTCCTGGGCAGCCCGGGTTTCCAGCAAGACCACCTTGATGAAGAGCGCCTGATATGCGATGAACCCAGGCGCTGGTCCAGCCTGCGTCTGTGGCTGATACGATTGCCCGTGCGCAGTGCAAACCAGTGCCAGGACGAGAAATGATGCCACAAGAAATGGGGACATGATACGCGGGCACTCCATGGGCACAACCCTCCTCTTTTTGCGCGCCCTCCGAGCTAAGTCGAAAGCAGCGACGCCTCGGGAGGCGACATGAACTGCGGCGAGTTCGTCCATAGGTAAGGCTAAAGTTAAAGTTAGTGCCAGTACCTATAGAGGAGTTGTTATAATCCCCTCAAGCTTCAATGTCAATAATTAAGTCCGAAGAATTGTAAGAACAATTGAGTAACCACGGCGCGAGCCGTAGATTCGATTGCAGGGCTAGCTTTGTCGTGGATTAATAGTAGTGGCGAACGAAACAAATAAGCAGTTACAACTCAGTTGATAAGTTTGGTTTCAGGGAGGCGAGCTCGGCTTCGTCTTCCACGATCGCAATTCGCTTCGGCATTCGGGATGGGCGATCTTCTGCTTATTGTAGCGTCGCGCGCGTCGCGGCGCGCCGCCACTCGGCGAATCTGAGTAACAGAACCATGACAAGCGCCAGCCCCACGGCCACGCCTACCAGCGTCCACGCGTTGTGTTTCAAATAGCCCTGCGCGCCCAAGCCGAGGTGGACACCCAAGTAGGCTTCGCCGAAATAGCGCACCACTCGCGCCACCAGAATCACCGCCACGAACTGGGCTAGCGATGTGCGAAGCACGCCCGCCGAGACGACAAAGGCCTTCAGTGGGAGCGGCGGAAAAGGCAGCAAAGCCGGAATGAAAACCGTGACCAGCCCGTAACGGTCGAACCACTCGCTGAACTTGCCGGGCTTGCCGGGAACCGGCGCCTTCAAGAAGCGGCGCACGCCGTGGCGCGCGAGCAGGAACAGAGTAACGTTTCCGCCCGCCGAACCCAGCACAGCCATGGCCGCAGCGTAGTAGGCGCGGTCGGGAGCCTTGAAGGCCACGAACATCAACAGAAAATCCATCGCCGCCGGTATTGGCACGCCCGATGAATCGAGCACCGCCAGGACGAATAAGCCCGCTGGGCCGAACCGGATCAGTGCATCGGAAAGAGTGTGCAGCACCTGGATAATTCCTCGACGCGCGTCCCAATCCCGCCTACAACATGTCGGCGAACGACCGACGCAACTTGTAGAAGCACGCGTGGCCCACCACCAACGCTGCCAGCGCGACCACCGTCAGCTTCCACAACGGGCCGAACTGCGGCGCGTGGTTCTCCAGAAAAATCGCCCGATAGGCGTGTACGAGAACGTAGAGTGGATTCTTCGTCAGCAACGCCGCCGCGCCTTTCGGCAGAGACCCCTCAGGGTAACAGATCGGCGTGACGAAAAACCAGATGGTGAGCAGGAAGCCGATGATCTG
>JBEKOS010000385.1:0-9696 GCA_049521535.1 Terriglobales bacterium
GCGGGAGTCACCTGGTTATAGTTTCTCGGCGCAGCAAAAATGAGTTTGGGCTCCAGGTAGAAATGAAGCGCGACGATAACCGCAGGATAAAGCACAACAACTATGCGCGTGATCCAAACTAGAGATCGCTTCCATCTTCGGCGCGGACGAGCAACAGCCACCGTTGCCATGCTCTCTCCTTACAAATCGCCAGAAATACAACTTACGCAACCGTCTAACGGGAACTGGAGCAACTTTGGGGCGTTACCTGAACGTACCTTAACGCTCGCTTGGGCCCGGTGGGTTGCTGCCCGCGTGAAAAAGAATGGTCAACGGCTTGACCTGATCAGGCTTCACATAGTGATTGACGAGAAATTTGCTGCCATCCCTGGTGACATCGTAAGTAAAAATGTCAGTCGATGAGATGGGCGCGCGGCCATGAATTTGGAATAGCGGCGCGGGCGCGCCGGTGGAGAATCCGCCTCCAGCATTCACCGTCACGGACATCATCATGCCACCGGGAGAGAGATAGTAAATCTCCTTGCCGTCTCCGCGCCAGCGGGGTTCGGTCCCGCCACCGCGTGAGACCTGCCATTTTCCCTCCGCACCGGGAAACGAGCTAACGTAAATCTCCCATGCACCCGATTCGTCGGAGGCATAAGCCACCCACTTTCCATCCGTGGATATCTGCCCGCTGGTTTCGTTGGCCTTGCTATTCAGCAAGGGAACCCTCTCCCCGCCCGCGGCCGGCACGATCGACAGGTAAGTGTGGGATGGGCCCTGATCGGTGAAAAGAAGCTGTTGCCCATCCGCTGACCAGGAATTGGGCAGGAAGTCATCCGCCACGCCGGAGTTGCGGAGGAGCGCTTTTTCGTTTTCCAGCCCGTTGGCCCGTTTGACCATGATCTCCGTTGACTCCGAAGTAACGGAACGGTACGCGACCATGCTTCCATCGCGCGACCAAATGGCATTCGTTTCTTCGGTGGGATCGAAGGTAAAGCGCGCATTGTCAGAGCCGTTAGTATTCTCCAGCCAGATATCCACATTACTTGCCTTCAGGTCGGCGATGTCCACGGCCGCCCGACTGCCATCGGGTGATAAGGTAGGGTTCGCGATGATGGCCGATTCACCGATCCGGCCCAATTCCTTGCCCGCACGATCCACCCAGGTGAGCACCGACAAGGCGGCGCCCACGCCCGTGTTGTAAATCACCGTGCCATTGCCGGAGACGGTCAGTGCCGCCCAGTACGTAGAGGGCTGAAAACCGACGGCGCCTGCAATCGGGGTGCTGTTGCCCGATACCTGTCCGCTGACGGGATCGAAAGCCACGCTTGTCAATTGACGCTGGTCGCCCGCGTAGTACAGATGCCCGGAATCGTAACCGAAACTGGAGCGGCATAGCAGGACAAGCTTCTGCTGCTTGTCATCCAGAGAACTTAAGTAGATGCCGCTGATCTTGTCATCTCGGGCGTTGGCGAAGTTGCCTGACCAATATAAGAAGCGCTTTCCGTCGGGGAGAAACACCGGCCAACGGTGTGTCTGTTCCCAGGTGTTGGCAGCCTTGAGTTCCTGGGTGACCTGTGCCTCGCCGCTGCCATCGGCATTGATCCGCCACAGCGGGCTGCTGGGGTCGGGAGCGTAGACGATGACGTTTTGCTTTCCCCAGGTTCCGCCGCGCCCTGCCATAGCCCTGGCCAGAAACTGAGGCGTGCCGCCCGAAACTGCGACTTTCTGCAGTTTGCCATTGGCGAAAAATCCCAGGTTGGCGCCATCGGGCGACCAGAAAGGAAAACTCGCGCCCTGCGTGCCCGCCAACACCGCCGCGCTGGACGAACCAATCCGCTGAACGTAGATCAACGGCAGTCCCGTGCTGTCTTCCGGAGAAACAAAGGCCAACATGGAACCGTCAGGCGACAGTGCCATGTGGCTGATGCTCATCTCCTCCGAGCCGGCCAGTGAAAACTGCATGCGTGTGGCCGGCTGAGGACGCCGCGCGACAAACCACGTCGCCACGCAGGCTACAACCAGCGCGATGATTCCGGCTACGGCCCACGGCAGGAATCCAATCGCCGTTCTCTGCGCGAGAACAGGCGCCTGTGTCGCCAGTTGCGCACTTGCTTCGCCGGCCCAATTCAGTTCCAGCCTGACGTCGCGCGCGGTCTGGAAGCGGTCATCCGGATTCTTCGCCAGGCACGTGCTTACCACATGCTCCAGGGCCGGAGGTGTGAGCGGCTGGACGGCAGAGATTGGCGCCGGATCCTTTTCCAGAATGGCGCTGGCCAGACTGATTTGGTTCTTGCCTTCAAACGGCCGCTTGCCCGTCGCCATCTCATACAGGACGGCGCCCAGCGCAAAGAGATCGGAGCGTGCGTCGGCTTCCTTGCCTTCAATCTGCTCCGGTGACATGTACTGGATGGTGCCGATGACCGCACCCGCTGTTGTCAGCGGTGAGAGCGGACTGGCCTCGGTCATGGTCCGCGCCGCCGAGAGCAGCGGAGCACTTCCCGACGAAATGCTTGCCGCAGTTGCCTTGGCCAGGCCAAAGTCCATCAGCTTGGCGCCGCCTTTGGTCAGCATGATGTTGCCCGGCTTCAAATCGCGATGAACGAATCCGGCCCGGTGTGCAGCCTCCAGCGCTTCGCAGACCTCCACCCCGATTTTCAGCGTCTCTTTGAGCGGCAGGGGCCCCTTGCCCAACCGCGCCGCCAGCGTCTCGCCTTCCAGATACTCCATCACCAGGAATTCGACGCCATCCTGGCGCCCCACATCGTGAAGGGTGCAAATGCGCGGATGGTTGAGCGAAGAAATGGAGCGGGCTTCGCGCTCGAAGCGTTCCTTCAGCTCCGGGCTGGAAGAGAGGTGCTGGGGCAGAACCTTGATCGCCACGTCGCGCCCCAGGCGCGTGTCACGGGCGCGATACACTTCACCCATGCCGCCTGCGCCGAGCGGCGATTGGATTTCATACGGGCCAAGTTTTGTGCCGGAGGTCAGAGCCATGCGTGAGCGTAATTATAGCTTGGCACTGTGCCGCATGGTTGTGTGGCTTGCACGCCACGCCGTGCGTGCGGCGGCGATCAAGGCTAGCGGCGCAAGTATCATCCCCGCTGTTGGCCCCCAACCCAGGCCCTGGCCACGCAGGACTACCGCGGACACCACGGCCGACATTAGACCGTAGCCGGCGAGAAGAAACCGGCTGTATCGGTCGAGCGGCTGCGAACTGCGGCCGACCTGATGCATCAAGCGCTGCTCGAAATCCGCCGGCAGGCTGGGAACAGGCGCGGCCAAGGAGCGCCGCAGCAAACCATCGAACTCAGCTTCGCGAAGTTCCATCTCATTCACAAGAATATCCTCTCTCTTTCAGCATGCCATGCAGAAGCTGGCGCGCGCGATGCAGATACGACTTGGCAGTATTCTCGGGAACGCCAAGCAATTCCGTTACCTCGGCGACACCTGCGCCCAGCCAATAGTACAGCCGCAAGGCCGACTGGTAGACCTCCGGGAGGGTTTGCATGCACTCGGCAAGTGCCCGATCACGCTGCGCTGTTTCCGCCTGGCGGTCCGGTCCAGGCTCCGGGCTCGCGGCCTGATAGAGAACCGTCTCGTCAGCGTGCGGGCTGCGGAAGCGAACCCGCGCCTTCAGGTTCAGCGCCTGGTTGAACGCGATGCGGTAGATCCAGGAGCTGAATTCGGCCTCGCCGCGAAACGACTCGAGCGCGTAGTGAACCTTGAGAAATACCTCCTGCGTCACGTCTTCCGCCTCCGGAATAAACTCCCGGCCGAGAATCGAAACCGCGAGGCGAAACACTTGAGCGCTGTGCCGGCGAACCAGTTCCGCGAAGGCTTGCTGGTCGCCGATCTGCACGCGGGCCACGAGTTGGGAATCGCTCTCCACCAGAGTTAGCGCCCAGCCTTGGCTTGCAGGAAATGGTAGGCAATCAGGCCCACACCCAGAAATGCAAACGGCAGAGGAGCTACCCAAAAACTACGGGATTCCGCTGGAAGATTCAGGGCAAGCACGATCATGGTTCCAAGCGACAGGGTCGAGAGAACCATTCCCAGAATGGGGAGGACCCGCTGATCGGGCGGACGATGCTCCCGCGCGGGCTCCAGGGGGAACTCCGGCAACGGTATTCCCTTTTCCATCGCCGCCATGCGCTCCTGATGAATGATCTCGACCCTCTTTTGCCGAGTCTGGTACCGCATGTAAAGATAACCAACAAAGCTCCCTGCCAACGCGAGCGTGACCATACCGTCGCCGATTGTGTTGTTCATTTCTCTTCCACCTCAGCCTTAGGACAAGGTGTGACGGGCATTCGGTTGCAGAATGGCAAACAAATCTTCTGCTTCGTATGGCCGTCCGCGGGGCTGGCGACCGGGTTCGACCGCGCTGGAGATAGCTACAGTGCCTTCTTCGCACGTTAGCCGCAATCCCGCAGCGCGGGACGGCGAAGGTGGGACACCAGCCCGTTTCGTGCATGCAATCCCGGAGCACCTACTTCGGAATCATCCCGATCGTCCCCAGCCACGTATCTACCAACTGAGGCCATGCCGTAATCGGAACCTCGGTGCGTCGCAGACCGAAGGCGTGGCCGCCCTGCGCATACAAATGAATCTCCGAGGGAACCCCGGCGTTTTTCAGGGCGATGTAGTAGGCGACCGACTGGTTCACGCCGTCCACATTGTCATCTTCCGCCTGCACCAGAAATGTCGGCGGCGTCCGGCGCGTGACGGAAACATTCGGATTCAGTCTGTACCCGTCACCGCTCACCCACAGGTACCCCGGATAAACGTGCTGGAAGTGCGTGCTGATCGACGCCACCAAATATCCGCCCGCCGAAAACCCGAGCACGCCGATCTTGTGCGGGTCAACGTGCAGCTCTGCGGCGTGCTGGCGCACCAGCCCGATCGTCCGCTGCGCATCTTCCAGCGCCAGCGGCGGCGTCACCAGATTGTCGGGCCGGCACTTGCAGTGCCAGTCAAAGGGAAGACTCGGCACGCGATATTTCAGCAGCACGCAGGTGACCCCTTTGGACGTCAACCAGTCGCACACTTCCGTGCCTTCCAGATCGATGGCCAGCCCCTCAAAGCCACCGCCGGGAAACACGACAACCGCAACTCCCGTATTTTTCCCGGTCGGTGCATAAACGGTCATTGTCGGCTGCGATATGTTGGACATCCACACAGTCGGCTTGCCGCCAATCAGCTCCTTCGATGCCTCCACATATTCCGGTCCCGGAACCGGCTGCGTATCGGGCACCGCGCCCGGCCATATCGCCACCTGCGTATGTCCCGGCGAGGGCTGCCAAACAGGCTTCTGCGCGCTCAGGCCGCCCATCCCAAACACCACCCAGAAAGCAAAGATCAAAGGCTTCATTACCGTCCCCCATTGGCAGGATAGTGCACGACGCGCGCCTCCCGCATTAGCCGCAAACCTGCGGAGCGGAACGGCGATCGTTGGAATCCAGGCCGTCCTCCCCCGTTTCGCGTGGTGTGCGCCGCGAGGGCGCCACATGATACCATTCCCGCGTGGGGGATTCTGTTTGCGTCCCAATTGCCGCCCCGGCCGTCGCGGACACGACGGTTCCACTGCGGCACTCCGCCCTCGTCCGCGTAACCCACTGGATCACTGCGCTGTGCTTTCTTGCGCTGCTCGTCAGCGGAGCGGAAATTGTGCTCTCTCACCCTCGCTTCTATTGGGGCGAAACTGGCAATGATTTGACCCAACCGTTGTTCAAACTTCCGCTGCCCGCATCGAGGAAGCTGGTGCCTACCGGCTACGCGTACGTGCTGCCGGACCAGAACGGCTGGAGCCGCTATCTCCACTTTCAGGCAGCCTGGATAGTGGTGTTTACCGGATTACTGTATGTAATCTCCATCCTGTTTGCGGGGCATTTGCGGCAAAACTTGCTCCCGGTCTGGACGGGCCTGGCGATGTCCCCCGCCTTCGTTTCCGTGTTTCCGGCGACCGTCGACGTGTTAGGCGGCCAGCAATCCGCGCGCACGCTTCATTTCTTCGTCTCTCTGGCCCTCCTGCTCTTCCTTCTCGTCCATGTCGTGATGGTTTGTTTAGCCGGGTTCAAAAGCCGCATGCGCGCGATGATCATGGGCCGCGCTACGGCGCCTATGGAGCGCACATGAGCGGTTTCTCACGCCGCAAACTGATCACCACCGGGCTCGCGGCCGGGGCGGGCGCGTTGGGCCTGGGCGCGGCTGCGCGCATGGCGCAAAAGTATGGACTGGTGCCGCCCGATCACGGCGGCATCTTCGGCCTCGGCGAAACGCTGACCTACGCTTCGCAACGGCTGCTTACCAGGCACTCTTTGGCGCGTGAATTCTCCAGCAGCCAGATTTCGAAGCCTCCATTTGCCAACGAACTCGAGCCCCCGACGGACGAGTTCAAGCGCCTTCAGGCCGGAGGGTTCGCTGACTGGCGGCTCTCGGTCAACGGCATGGTCGTCCGGCCCGGCTCGTTTTCACTCGATCAGCTTAAGAGCTACCCTTCGCACACCCAGATCACCATGCTGCAGTGTGAAGAGGGATGGTCGTATATCGCAGAATGGGTGGGCGTACCATTGTCCCAGATTCTGGACGTTGTGGGAGTCCTCCCGCAGGCCAGATACGTCGTCTATTTCTCGATAGAACCCGACACTTGGGAAAGCATCGATATGGCCGACGCCTTGCACCCGCAGACTTTTCTGACCTACGGAATGAATGGCGACGAGCTTCCCGTAGGCCACGGCGGCCCGCTTCGCTTGCGGCTACCCCGCCAGCTCGGCTATAAGAACGTGAAATTCCTTACCCACCTGACGGTCACCGACAGCCTGAAGGGTTTCGGCAAGGGCCTGGGCTCCGCGGCGCCCGAGGGAGGCTACGCCTGGTACGCCGGCATCTGACTTCCGGATAGTGGACGATGAGTGCCGCCCGGGGACCGGCGGCACGACCACGCAAGCCCCTCCGGTAGTCCTGCTAGACTCGAACATCATGCGAGCAAATAGGGAACCCATCCGGGTGCGCGTAATAATAAAGATCAGTTTGGTTCTTGCAGTGGCGCTTCTGCTCGTCGTCTGCGGGCGCCGGACGCAATTTGACGTTGTCCTGCGCAATGGCCGCATTTGCGACGGCACCGGCACACCGTGCGTCTCCGGCGGAATCGCCATCAATGGAGACACGATCGCCAAGGTCGGCGACCTCGGGGATGCCCGCGGGCGCACCGAGCTCGATGTCCACGGGCAGGTGATTGCGCCGGGCTTCATCAACCTGATGAGCGGAGAATCGGGCCTGTTTATCGACGGGCGCTCGCAGAGCGACATCCGCCAGGGCGTCACGCTGGAGATTTTCGGCGAAGGCGAATCCATGGGGCCGATGAACGATGCAATGCGTGCGGAGTATGAGAAGCAGGAAGCCGACTTCCACTACGACGCCTCCTGGCACACGCTGGCGGAAGGGCTCGACACGCTCGCCCGCCGGGGGATTTCCCCCAACATCGCTTCGTTCATTGGCGCGGCTACTCCGCGCGTCAATGTGATGGGCCGCGCCGACCGCGCGCCGACGGCTGCCGAACTGGACCAGATGCGCGCCCTGACCGCCAAGGCCATGGAAGACGGCGCGCTGGGGGTTGCTTCCGCTTTGATCTACCAACCCGGCGTTTACGCCCGGACGGACGAATTGATCGCACTGGCCGAAGTAGCCGCGCGATACCACGGAATCTACATCTCGCACATCCGCAACGAAGGCGATCGCGAGCCGGAGGCCATCGACGAGTTGATCACGATCGCACGCCAGGCGAAAGTACCGGCCGAAATCTATCACCTGAAAGTGTCCGGCGAGAAGAATTGGGGCAATCTTCCCGCGATCATCCGCAAGATTGAAGATGCGCGCGCCGAGGGCCTGAAGATCACCGCCGACATGTACACTTACACCGCCGGCGCCACGGGGCTTGATGCAGCCATGCCCCCATGGGTCCAGGAGGGCGGGCTGGAAGCCTGGCGGAAACGGCTGCGGGACCCGGCCATCCGCGAACGCGTGAAGCGCGAGATGCGCTCGCCGACGGAAAACTGGGACAACCTCTACCTGGCCGCCGGATCTCCGGACAAGGTCCTTCTCATCGGTTTCAAGAGCGAGAAGTTGAAGCCGCTCACCGGAAAGACCCTGGGCGAAGTCGCGCGAATGCGCGGCACGTCGCCCGAGGACGCTGCGATGGACCTGGTGATCGAAGATGATTCGCGCATCGGCACGGTGTACTTCCTGATGAACGAGGAAAATATCCGGCGCCAGATCGTCCTGCCGTGGGTGAGCTTCTGTTCGGATGAAGATTCGCGGGGAATCGACGGGGTCTTTCTGAAATCGAGCGCTCACCCGCGGGCATATGGCAACTTCGCCCGCGTGTATGCGCGGTATGTGCGCGACGAGAAGCTGCTGACCGTAGAGGAGGCCGTGCGCAAGATGACCTCCCTTCCGGCGTCCAACCTGGGAATCGCCCGGCGCGGCACACTGCGGGAAGGCTACTTCGCCGACGTGGTGGTCTTCGATCCGCAGACGATTCAGGACCACGCCACGTTTGAAAAGCCGATGCAGTTCGCGACGGGGGTTTCGCAGGTGTGGGTGAACGGGGTCGCAGTGATTCGTGACGGCGAGCACACCGGCGCTAAACCCGGTCGCGTGGTACGGCGGGAACGGTAAGCATAAGGTGAATCACCCGGCAGCTATACTTCTGTTGATGCAGCCCGACCAAGAGGTTATCAATCAATGGTATGGTGTGGCCCCGTACTGGGAGAAGCACCGGGAAGTCATCCGGCAGATGTTTGCGCCGGTCACGCTAGCTCTTGTCGAAGAGGCGCGGATCAGTAGCGGGCAGGCCGTTCTGGATGTTGCGACGGGCCCCGGAGAGCCGGCATTGACCATTGCCTCCCTGGTGGGCGCCGGAGGAAGGGTCTGCGGGATTGATCCGGTGCCCGAGATGGTGGCTGCCGCTCATCGCGCCGCAGACCGCCTTGGGTTCAGGAATGTGCAGTTTGAAGTCGCGCTGGCGGACCATCTGCCGTTCCCGGACGATACGTTCGATGCGGTCATCAGCCGATTCGGTGTGATGTTCTTTCCGTCTCCGGTTGACGGCGTGCGCGAGATGTTGAGAGTACTCAAGCCAGGAAGAAGACTGGCTCTGGCAGCCTGGCATTTCAAGGATAGCAATCCTTTTTTTCACATCCTGTCGCGAGTCATCGACCGGCATGTCGATTCGCCGCCTCCTTCGCCGGATGCTCCGGACGCGTTCCGCTTTGCCGACCCGGGAAAGTTACTGCGCATTCTTGGCAAGGCCGGCGCAACAACTCCGTCCGAGCGGTTGCTGCAGTTTGATCTAAAAGCACCGGTGTCGCTGGAAGACTTTTGGATACTGCGATCCGAGATTTCCGATAGCCTGCGTCAGAAGCTTGCCACCCTTTCACCCGAGCAAACTGCTGAAGTCCGCCGGCAGGCGATTGAAGCCCTTCGCGAGTACTCGACTGACCGCGGGATGAGTCTTCCGGCTGAGGTTCTGATCGTAAGTGGAACGAAGAAGCATTCGACCGATTGAGCTTTGCAGAATATCGTGACACGACGTGGGGTAGCGCCGGCCGCTGGCCGGCTGTCGTGGCGGCGACCCGCCGCCACTGGCGCGGACGAGCCGTCCGCACCGACAGCCGCCGAGCCGGCGGCGTTACAATAAGCCGCCACCAGGAAATC
>JBEKOS010000386.1:0-4768 GCA_049521535.1 Terriglobales bacterium
GCCGAGTACCCCATGCTCGAGTGGCCGCTCACCCTTTCTCTGGGGAAAGCGCTGGTTCCGCCCGCGGAATTTGAGCCGTTGTTGCGCAAAATGGTCCGCCTCCCCTGGTTCCGCCGAGGCAGCATGCCGGGATGGCTGCGCTCCGCCTTGGTGGCCATAGATCCGAGTCTTCGCAAGCGCGTCCGCAGCCTGCTTGCAGCCCGGCTCGGCGCCTTGGGGGAGCAATGCGCGGAGCGCAGGACCGCAACGAGCGCGGTGCAAGTTGCAGTGGAGCGCGAATACGGCCGGCGCGTTGAGGAAGACGAAGTCTGGCTATCGCTGTTGTGGGGCCGGGAACCGGGCGGACTGGCTTTGCCCGCCTCCCGTCTTTACCGGTACCTGTTCCACCGCGGCCTGGTCTGGATGGGCCCACGGCCGCTCGCGCTTCTGGCGGCTGCGGCGCTCCTGTCAGCCGGCATCTGGCTGGCGATGGGGTATGGAATTCCCGTTTACCGGCCGCCAGGACCGCAGATTGAGCGGATCGCGCTGGATATCGCACTGTCGCAGTACTATGATCCTTCCTATTACGCGGCCAGCGCCCCGTCGAAAAGCGAAGCTCCCGCGGACGTCCCATTCCCGGACTGGTGCTACCGTGTGGTGCAGCGCGTTCTGGCTCGTTCCATCACCCTCGTTTCGCCGCCGGCGACTGCAACGCCGGTCCCCGGCATGGTGTCTCAGGGGCAGGGCGAAGCCGGGATCTTCGCGGGTTCGGGACAGTCGCTTCTGTTCCAGAAGGGCAGGGTCGCGCCGAAACGAAGCTTGTCCGTCTCCCTGGAGGGGAAGTTGTCGACTGGGCCATTCCCTCCGTTGCCTGCCGCCCCCAGCCTCCCGGTCCAGGGCCAGACAATCGAACTCGCCAACACGCCGGTGCGAACCGGGACGCCGACGCCAGCCACGGCCAAACTAAACGTCAACGTATTCGATGGCGCCCGGCGGCCGTTTGCCAACAAAGTGATGTATACCGTTCGCGACGGCAACCAGAAGATATTCTTCGAGAAAATTGCGGGCCCGAACCTGTCCCTACAGGTCCCGTTTTACGATAATTTCGCCGACCTGTACACGGTCACCGCATCTGCCAATGGCTATCAGCCGGCGGGTTTCACTCCCGTGACGGTGAGAGCGACGAATCCGGTTTCGCTGGACCTGATGCTGATCCCGAAAAACGGTACGTACCATTTCGTGGCGACCTCGCTTAGCGCGATCCAAACGCTGCGGCCCGGTTTAGGCCGCCTGCTTGAGGCGGGAGCGGCATCGGCGGCCGACGCACAGAATCGCTACTCCGACCTGCTGGAGAAGCAGCCCGCCGCACTGGCCGACATCCTGAACATCACCGCGGCGCTGGAGCAGATCCATCTCCCGTCAGGCACGCCGGAAGATTACCTGCAGGAACTGGTTTGGGACAACACCATGAAGCAGGATCGCTTCTTCGTCTGGGCGGATACCAGGCTTGCCGACCAGATTTCGCAGGCCGCGGCGCGCGGCGTATTCGCGCCCGAACCGGGAAGCGGCGTCTTCCAGGCGGGCGCCACGCGCGTTTACAAGCAGATCCAGTTCGGAGAAGCGAATGTGCAGTTTGCCTTCCACGAGAGAAATCGCAAAAGCATTAATGGCACAGACTGTGTCGTGGTCGAGCTAAGCGTCGACTACTACAAGGACCTGCAGGCGCACCTCCTGCTCGAAGTGATTTCAAACACCCTGAACGGTGCACTGACGGACCCGCGAATGGTGTACGTACTTCGCTGGATCGCCGGCCGGCGCGCCGGCGTTCCCGAGTTCGATCCGCTCTACACCATCCAGTGACACACCATGATTGCTGTGCTAAATCCCAGCCCTGGCGATAGGCTGGCAAGAAAGCTGTCGATAACAGCCCATACCACCAACAACCGCGTCACTCGTTGTCGCGAGAAGGCGCCAGTTAGGTTAGCGGACGCGTTCACATGTCTCGCGCTCAAAGACCTCACTACTTTCTGCAATGGCCGTCAACCTCAGCGACGCTTCCTCAATTCATACCCCAGTGCGGTGATCGCTTTGAGCGCTTCCACTACCGTCTTCCGGTCGTATTCCTTCTCCGATTCCGGAAGCTGATCGTAAGGCACGAGATCCGGATGCTGCTTTTCGACATCGTTTCGCATCGCGCCATATCGCCAGCCCTCGTCGATCCGCTTCCGTGCCCAGTGGTCGTGGTTGTTCCGCGCCAGTCTCTCCACTAGTTCCTCGAGATCCGCGCTCAGTGTTACATGCGAAGTATCAATTGTTTCCGGGATGTAGGTTGTCACCACGTCTCCTTTACGTTTTCACTGGTTTTGCCTTTGGCATTGCGTCTCAGCTTCATAGCTTCACATTTCTGCCTTCACGAAGAGCACCCAGCAAGCCGGGCCGATCTAGCGTAGCTGGCGCAGTGGACGTGATTTCTTTGAGCATGGCGGCAAAGGGCCAGGTGGTCTGGACCGGTTCTTCCGCCAACTCGGTAATCTGCCTGGCAATTTCCTTTTGGAAGGTCTTCGCCGCCATTTGATAGCCGCATGCCATGAGGGCGTTGGATTCCACTTCCGTAAAGGCATCGAGATCGGTGCGAAGCTCGGCCAAGGCCCTTTGGAAGTCCTTCCGGACACCCGAAGGAGAGAGTGGCGTTCGTTCAATCTCGAAGGTTTCCTGAGAGAATGGGAGGCGGATGGTGTCTGCATCGAGCCCGGCCTTCATATGCAAAAACATAAGACCTCGGACTAGTCCCGACAGGCGGCGCGCGGTAAGGTCGCCGAAGGTAGTCTGGCGGACCCGTTCCATTAGAACATCCATTGCTCGCATGGCGTACTCTCCCAGCCCCTTGAATCCAGGAGAAGGCTGCCGCTGCAACAGAAGTTGGCCAGAAGCGTCGCTGACAAGGAGTACGTTGCAATTCGTAGCGAGCAGAGACAAGACGCCCTGATTGTCATACACGCCGCCGTCGACAAGCTGGACACGAAAGCCCTCGTATAATTGCCCAAGCTCGAGCGGCGCAAAAACTCCGGGCACGGACGCAGAGGCTGCGACGGCTCGAGCAAGTCTAATGCGCCATCCGGCTTGACGGTTGTAGTAAGCCCACTCGAGGCGTTCAATATTATCCGCGCCCTCATTCAATTCCCATGGCGATTCGCCCATCCATGTCGGAGTGAACTGCCACCCCCGACCGGTATTCACAGTCGTGGCATTGAGAACCAGGGAGGGCACCTTATTGGCACGGAGCCAATTGTGTTTGGTCGGATTGAAAGTGTCCGATCCGGTCAAGGCGGGGTCATGGTCCCGGGGTGTAAAAGGGAGCTCGTCCATGAAGATCTGCCGTTGGGCCGGTTTGGAATCGTCCGAATACAGCGGGCGGAAAAAGTGCTCCTCCAGCGCGTCGGCGGTCTCCTCGGGATCCATGGCGCCCTGCTGTTTGCGCACGAGAACCGTAAAAAGGATCGCCGCTTTCGACGGTTGAGTCCCCGCACGCAGGTCAACCGCAACTGCTCCCTTGAAGTGTTCAATCAATCCTAGAATCAGTGCAACGTAGTCGGCTTGCTTCAGCGTGCCGGGCTGCAGCAGGCGCTCGCGAAGCGCGAGCCAGTAGCACGTGCCAATGATGCTGCCGCCGGAGACGCATGAAAGGACGTCGATGTGACGAAGAACATTCATTTCGGCAAGCCTTGCCAGCACTCCTAAATGGTAGAAAGAAGCCCGAAACCCGCCACCAGAAAGCGCTAAGCCAACTTTGCCGATGAAGGCCGAGCGTACCGCAACCGCCGCCTTCGGTAGTAAAGCATTGAAGACCTCATTGATCTCCGGATGACTTAAGGGCTTTTCTTCACGAAGGTGAGCCAAAGTGGCCAGTTGGCGCGTTGTGGTTTGCAACTCCCATGAGTCTGGCCGTTGCGCTGATTTGAGAATGCTCGCCGCCTCCGAATACTGGCCCAAACCAAAATGCGCCTCGGCGCGGCTAGCGGCATTCCACCACGAGCCTGACGGGGCAAGGTCGGCAACAATACGTTTCCGCAAGTCGCTCGCCACCAGCCTCCTTGCATTTGGCTCGTCCCCTAGCGACGCCAACAAGTCCTCGAGAAACGCCGCATTGATATGTGGATAAGCATCGTCTCCAAGCTGTTTACCCGCTCCGCGACGGTAGAAATCTGCGGCGCCACGGAGATCGTCGTATTGGCCCAAGTCCTCCCATTGCCGCTTAAGAATTCCGCCGGCGATCCCCAGCGTCTCTGCATCGCCGTCTAGACCAGGGTTGTCCAGGGGAAACCTCTTCTTCAGAATTTCGATGGCGCGCCGGTGCTTCACCGTAGCTCCAAGCTCCGGATCCTTGCTGGTGAGTAACGCCTCCTCTCGGCAGAGTTTGTCAAGCAAGGGCGGGTCGGAAGGGATTTCGTCGAGCAGACACTTGTGAAGACGAAGTCGCTCCAGCACCGCTCGGGCGATCGATAATTCACCATCTTTCTTAAGCCTTCGCCAAAGCTTGTCCACGTCGCTGAAAAGAAGGTACTCCCCACCCAGAAAACTGCGGGCTTGATCGAGTGCGGTTGCCATTTACGAATCCTTCGACTTTAAAACATTATCGCCGAATGCGGGTTTGAGACGAAGGCACTCTGCAATCCGGCGATTGTCAGCGCCTTATCGTGAGCGCCCGAGACCGGATTCAGCGATGCCGAAATTGCCACTTCTGCTCCTCTTGGTGAGGGCTGTTACCGCCAGGAATCGGTAAAACTTAGCG
>JBEKOS010000387.1:0-4758 GCA_049521535.1 Terriglobales bacterium
TGGTTACCCCGTTGTCCTGAAGCTTATGTCGGAAACCATCTCGCACAAGACAGATGTGGGCGGAGTAAAACTGAACCTGGCGGATGAAAACTCGGTGCGGCAGGCATTCCGGCAGATCAAGGTCTCGGTTACGGCAACCGCGGGCCCGGAAAGCGTGTTGGGAGTTACCGTTCAGCCAATGATCCTGCGCGATGGCTGGGAGTTAATCCTCGGTAGCAGCACCGACCCGCAGTTCGGTCCGGTCATTCTCTTTGGTTCGGGCGGCCAACTGGTTGAGGTGTACCGTGACCACGCTCTAGCGCTGCCGCCATTGAATACCACCCTGGCGCACCGCCTGATGGAACAAACCAGGATTTATACCGCGCTTAAGGGTGTGCGCGGCCGGAAGCCGGTCGACATGGATGCGCTGGAAGCATTGTTGGTGCGCTTCAGCCGCCTGGTGGTTGAGCAGCCGTGGATAGCGGAAATTGATATGAATCCTCTCCTGGTTTCGTCGGAGCGTTTTCTGGCCTTGGATGCGCGCGTGCTTCTGCACAACCCGGCGTTGCGCGCCGATCAGCTTCCGCAGCCGGCCATTCGTCCCTATCCCGCACAGTACATTTCCCAGCTCATCATGAAGGATGGCACCAGGATTACGGTCCGTCCCATCCGGCCCGAGGACGAGCCGCTTATGGTGGGGTTTCACAAGCTGTTATCGGACCAGAGCGTTTACCAGCGATTCTTCCGCCAGCTTCGCCTGGATACGCGCGTGGCGCATGACCGGCTGGTCCGCATTTGTTTTGGCGACTACAGCCGCGACATCGCCCTGGTTGCGGAATTGGCCGAAGAAGGCGCCGCGGAAAGCAAAGATGTGCAAGCTGCCGTCGAACCCCGGATTGTTGCTGTCGGCAGGCTTAACCGGTTGCACGCGCGCAATGAGGCGGAAGTAGCGGTTTTGATTGCCGATGGATACCAGCACCGCGGCCTGGGTACTGAAATCCTCAGGCGCGTGGTACAGGTCGCACGGGAGGAACGCATGGGCCGTTTGTCGGCGGAAGTGCTTACCACCAATATAGCCATGCAGAGGATGTTCAGGAGAATGGGCTTTCACCTGGAAAGCCCCGACGGCTCCGACTCTATCCACGCGGAGTTGCAGCTATAGTCTTTTTCACCACCAAGGACGCGGAGGGCGCAGAGGAGAAACAGATTCAACGAATCGCGCTCATTACCCTGAGCGAAGCAGAGGTTCCATGACTTGTCCTGGCCTTTTTCTTCCTCCGTGTCCGCTGTGGTGAACGGGTCCAAAAGGAGGGAATTATGTCCGAATCACCAAGCCCTGCAAAAAGCAAGGAAGCGACCGAACTTCAAAAGGTCTCGTTCCGGCGCATCCTGATCGCCACCGACTTTTCCGAAGCATCAGGCAAGGCCATGTCGTACGCGATGGCGCTGGCGCATCGCTATGGCGCCGAACTCTTTGTGGTTCATGCCGACCCGGAGGAACTGCGGACCGCAGTTCCCTTAGACGCTCTGCCTCTTGAACTGGACCGCCAAGGTCTGGAGAGCCTTGCACAGATGAAGGCACTTGAGAAGACAGACAGTCACGGCATCACCCGTCATTTTGCGCTCGAGAAAGGCCAGGTGTGGGACGTGCTCTCGTCGGTCATTTACGGTCAAGAAATCGATCTGCTGGTGCTGGGGACGCATGGCCGCGGCGGGCTGAAAAAACTCATCCTTGGATCAGTGGCAGAAGAGGTTCTGCGCGCAGCGCCATGTCCGGTGCTAACCATTGGCAGTAAGGTCTTGCCTTTGCCGTCCCCGCTCGCCGGCCTTTCCCGGATTCTGTTTGCCACCGATTTCGGGCCTGCGTCCACCCGTGCATTGCCGTATGCGGTGTCTCTTGCCGAGGAGTACGGCGCTCAACTCGTACTCTTGCATGTGGTGCCGCCGATGCCCGTCCCGGTTTTGCCGTCGGAAGCCTATTTCCCGGCCGACGATTCTCCCATGGATCTGATTGCGTGGGAGAGGCTTGCGATTAAGGAGGCAACCATCAAACTGAACCAGTTGCTTCCCTCGGGTACAAAGTTGGCGCACGAGCCTGAACATGTCGTGACCAGCGATTTTCTGCCGGAAAGCATTTTAGGAGACAGTCCGGAACTCAAGTGCGACCTGATCGTAATGGGAGCAAACGCCTCCAGGTCGCCGGCGCTTGCGGCCCACCTGCCGGGGTCGGTGGTCCACGAGGTCATCTGCCACGCGCCGTGCCCAGTTCTGACGGTACGGGAGTGACGAGTTCCCTCGATTCTCGCTTCCCCAATGAAACGCCGCGTTGGCCGTTGGCCATTGACCCATGGCAAGCTGGTGCATGCCTCGGCCAACGACCAACGATCGCCAACTAACGACCGCCAACTAACGACGCCTCAAAACTTCGCCTGAAACGGTTCGTCTTCCGACATCATGGAGCCGAAACCGCAATTCGTTGATTGCTTCGCGCTGGTCAGCAATCCGGCGACTGAATCAATCTTGCGGTGGAAGCAGGAGAACGGGAACTGATTGAACTTGTAATCCTGCTTTCCGG
Organism: Terriglobales bacterium; assembly: GCA_049521535.1. Lineage (GTDB taxonomy): Bacteria > Acidobacteriota > Terriglobia > Terriglobales > Acidobacteriaceae > CAZUCM01. The sequence continues at coordinate 2,555 of JBEKOS010000387.1, forward strand.
TCTGGTTGGTATTGCCCGTGAAATTGCCGGAAGAATCGAAATTGAGAACATCCGTGTGTTTTCCTGAATCGGATAGCTGGCTGCTTGAGGTGGTAAATCCATTGACGGTTTGGGTGGACTGCTGCTCGTAGGTCTGCTTGGCGGTAGTGGTTTGTGCACTGCTGCCGTCGGCGGCCACCACGTAGTTGATGTCCAGCGTCAGCGGCCAGGAAAACGACGTATTGGACGTGGTCACGAAAGGCCCATTGGTGACCGTTTCCACCGACGAGATGGTCGTGAGCTGGTCAATGTTTTGCTCAAATTGCGTGTCGGTGTCTTTGTAGTATTGCGAATTCGAAAACTCGATGCTTTCCACGATCTCTGTGTTAACTCGCCCGTGCGAGGTCACCGCGTAGCCGGCGAGCTTGAACTGCCGGTTCGAGGTTACGGTCACGGTGCCCTTAATGCCGTTCGCGCCGCTGTGCAAATGCTCGGTCACTACCGGGTTCGGGCCTGCGCCGATCGTGTTTTCAGTAACCGCGCCGGTGACCTGTTTGGAGAAGTGGTCGAGGTACAGCAACAGGTTGGCGGTCGCGGAAAAATAGTCGTCGGCATTGTAGACGCTAAGCGAGACTTCGTGCGGCTGCCCGTTGCTTAGCACGCCTGCGAAGGGGGTCAGATCCACGCGGTAGGGAGCGAAGTTCAGGGTCTGCACGCCGGGCGACGGCGACCAAAGGAACGGGTCGATGCCTCCGGTGTAAATCCAGGGATAGATGGGCGCTACTCCCGCCGGTTGGCCATCGATGGTGACTTCAGTCTCGCGGAAGCCGGTATTGCCGCAGTTGTCGAGTTCGCCGGCGACGTCATTGGGCGCGCACGAGTACCAGAATTCGTCACCGCTTTGGCTCTGCGCCAGCACATCCAGGTACGCCCGCTCGATGTTGGTAGGCAGGGTAAAAGTTGCCGAGAGAGTATCGGTCGGCACTGACAGCGCTACCGTTCCGCCCGTCGAACCGGCCGAAAGCGGCAGAACCATGTCCGCGACGGGCTCCGGGAAACCCCAACCCAAGGGATAAAACTGCACTTGCATGCTCCCCGAAATGATTCCGGTATAGGTGCTGTTTACCAGGTTCCCCAAATCAACCGTGCCGGTTTGCGGCGCGGCGAACACCGAGCTGTACTCGGTCAAATCGCTCTCGAAATGCCAGGTCGGTCCGAGGGTCGACGAAGGCTCGGGAGTGGTGCCGAAATAGATATTGGTCGCGCCCAGCCAGACATTGGCGGTCCGGTCGTACTGAACGCCGGCGGTAACGGCGAAATCGCCTTCCAGCACCACCTTGGCCCAGGGGCCGGGGCAATCCGCAGGAGGCGCGTAGGAAAACGACTGGGCGTTAAAGTTTTCAAACAGGTAGTCGGAAAACAACTGGACTACGCAAGGGCGCGAAAACGGGCGCGGGATGGTTTGGTCCGCAGTGGCTTCATTGCCTGATCCGATGGTGGACGCATTCGGGGCGGTGTATTTCTGCGCGACCTGCGCCGCGCACACACTGCCGAGCGCGAGAATTGCCGCCAGCACCGCAAGCGCAGTAATGCATGGGATAATACCTTTGCCTTTAACCATTGCCAATCTCCTTTAGATGTTCTCGCCGGAAACTCCCAGCATACTGGCGAACCCGGATTTGTTCAAGGAAAATTGAGCGGCCATGTTCCGTCGAATTCCGCTAAAATCTTCGCCGCTGACCATCGCCGATAAACGCGGATCAGGCAAAGACAAGCAAGCACCTTAATGGTCTCCTCTGCGTCCTTTGCGTCCTCTGTGGTGAAGAGGTTTTTCAGGGTGCCGTTTGTAACCTTTTCGCGAGTGCTGGATATTGTAGTTGTGAGCCCAGAAACGATGCCGGGCGAATCAAGAGAAGCGCGGTTTACCGACTTGTATGCGCGTTATGCGCGCGACGTATACCGGTTCGCGCTTTACCTGAGTGGAGATGCGGGCGTGGCGGAAGACATTACCTCCGAGACCTTTCTGCGCGTCTGGCTGACCGACACGCCCATCCTGCTGGAGACGGTCAAGTCGTGGCTGCTTACCATCGCCCGCAACCTGTTTCGGCATGAGCTGCGGCATCTGCGCCGGAGGCAGGAGCTTCCTGCTGATCTGACCGGTCCTGATTCTCTCGCCGCCTCCGTCCAGGCGAAGGAAGAATTGAGACAGGTGATGGCCGATCTTG
>JBEKOS010000388.1:0-4742 GCA_049521535.1 Terriglobales bacterium
GCGGGTCCTCCAGATCGAAGTAGTTGAGCGAATCGGGAGGCACGAGTTGCCGGGCAAGCGTGGTCTTGCCGCACTGACGAGGCCCCAGCAAGGCCACCACGCGGCTGCGCCCAAGGGCGGTGTGAACCAGCGCCATGTCAGCTTTGCGATTAATCACGCTCAATTATCGTACCATGAAAATCCCGCTCACGATGCGGGCTTTTCATGGTACAGATCGACGCTCCGAATAAGCCTGCATTAAGCGCTTCGCGTCGTTTCAGAGCAGATTTTTCTTCCGCTCCTGTAAACCCGAAGGCCGACAATCGCCTATTGATAATGGACGGAAACTTACTTCGCAGCCACAGCAGCCGGCGCCCTAACCAAAAGCGGCATCCGGGGGAACGCAAAAGTCCCGCTGGTATCGTCGATTACGCTGACCTGGCAGGTGTACCATCCGGGACGCAGTTGTGCCGTGGGCACTTCAATCTGGAAAGTGGCGGCTTTGCGTTGCGGCACGTTCAACTCTTTTGCCTCCACCAGCGGCGTCTCGTAGGCCTTCACCTTTCCCCGAAAGAATTGGATGCTGGTCAGCAGGCGAACCGCCGGCGACGCGCCCGGGTCGTATACCTCGTAATACAGGATCAGTGGCGGGCCGGAGGCAAATACGTGCGCCACGTTAGGCACCACCGGCAGCGGGCTCGGCGGCTTCGGCTTGGCCTCGAGCTGGGTCGCCAACACCACAGAACTCAGCTTCATGGGCGCTTTCTTCATATCGGGCACGACGATATCGGTTTCGAAGGAGCCGAGCTTTCCGGTCTGATTTTCGCGCACCACGAACTTAACGTGGTAGGCGCCGGCGGGCAGCAGAAATCCCGTCTCGTACTGGATGTTCTTTCGCCGCACCTGCTGCGCAGCATCGCTGGCGACCTTTACCGTCTCGCGGATGGTCCCCACCGGCAGTTTGGTCTGCTTATCGCGCACCACGCCCAGCACGTCGAGGCTGGCCTTGTCTTTGTCCGCGGCGGTGGTGAACGGAATCGCCGATCCGGGGACCACCAGCGACGTAGCCACGTAGAAACGGCCGCCGCCCATGCGAAAGTGCGCCTCCCCAAGGTAGAGCGGCAGATCGGTGTTGGGCAGTTCCGAAACCAGTTCATCGTTCAACTGCTGCTCGCGGTCCTCGCGGGTGAAATGCGTCCAATCGCGCGGCGCGTAGTAACCTGCGCGGAAGTCGAGCTTCACATCGGGCCGGTTGGTCTTCACCGTTATGTGACGGTAACGGCCATCCATGGCGCGGTTGCTGCTGCGATATCCCAGGAGATAGTAAAACTCGTTGTCGCGCTGCACCGCCGTAAAGGCCCTGCCGAAATCGTTGCTGTCGAGAAACGCCTTGCCGCCGGTATCGTCGGCGAGCGTGACCAGCGTTTCCTGCGAGAAGAAGTTCGCGTCGAGATCGCTCTGGACGGAAGCGCCGGTGTAGGCCGCAGTGCCCTGCAGGCTGCCCACCTGAGCTGTACCGCTGGGCGGCAACGCCTGCAGTCCCCGGATGTCCACCGCGTACAGCGCGACATTGGCTCTGACCGCGGCATTGATGGCCGCGCGCAATTGCGTCTGATTCTCAATGCCGGTTTTGGTGAGGCCGCCGCTGAAATATAGGATCGACTTGCGTTGTTGGAGTCCCCCCAAAGCCTTGGACAGTGAATTGAGCGCATAGAGCTTCAGGTCGGTGTTAAAAAGGTTGTACTCGGTGTCGTCCTGCGTGAACGCAGCGCCGATGTCGGGAAGCCCGGACGCATCCCCGGTCGGCCCATTGGCAAAGCCTTCGCCTTCGGCCGCGCTCAACGCTTTCAGCATCGCCGTCACTGCGGAACGGTCATTGGTGAAGTCCAGTGGAACCAGAAGGCTGGTCGAGTAGGTGACGATCGCCACCAAGTCGGCGGAGGTCATCTGTTTCTCGACAAACTTCTGCGCCGCGTCGATGGCACGCTGCGAGTCGTCGGGCTGCATAGAACTGAAGTCGAAGAACAGCACCATCAGGCGGCGGTCGCGAAGAGTCTCAGGGGCGGGCGCCGGGCCGCCATTCAAAATGTTGGCGCTAACCGGCGCCACCGAGTTCTCCTGGTCAGGGCCAGCAGCGGCGACCGCATTGATGTTCTCAATGTCGAAGGAGGTCACATGCTGCGGCTTGCCATCCTCCAGCACGGTGAAGTCGGTAGCCTTGAGGTCGCGAACCGGCTGGCCCTTCTTGTCCCTGGCAATCACGTTCACCAGCACGAGGTCGCTCTGGGTTTTAAACGTCAGCGACTGCGGCGCGCTGGATGCCGGCGTCGAAACATCCTGGGCGGGAAGACAAGGAATCACTAATATCACGCTGAACGCGAGGATGGCTGCGATCGCACGGCGAGCAGTGTGGCCAATGAGCATACTGGGATGAGCCGTTCCCGCCACAGCCGGCGGGCCGTCGATGCTTCGCCTTAGAATTTGCGCCATGATTAGCAACCAGACTTCGTCAAAACCTAAACCGCGCCAGCACTTGCCACTGTCGCATGGTGCCCACTGCCGTGACCTGTCCGGGCGTTGGAGAATTCACGCCGGTATCGATGGAGGTGAACTGCAGCGTGTCGAATATCTCCGATCACAATGCCAATCGCACGAGCCTCATTGGCGGGGCTGGCGGTGCTGAAGAAATGCGGGGACATCGCGGTTTCCGTGCACTATGGCAACAACCTCAATTGGCCTTCGTTCAGAGCGATAGACGATGAGGTAGTTGCCGACCGGCCAGAAGCGCACGGGCAAAGGAGTAAGATCTCCGTGCTTGTGACCCATGCCAGGAAACTTTGCCGACTCCAAAAACGCCCGAAAGAGCATCCTGATAAGCCGATCCGCTGCCGGCGCACTATCGCCGCTGACGTGGTTCCAAAGCTCTTCCAAATCCTGGTCGGCATCCCGGCCAAGGATATAGCCGCTCATCCGCTCGGCCTTCGCCGCTTTTGAGATTTGCGCAAAAGACGAGCTCGGGCCGCAGCCGGATCGATCTGTTCGCCACGGTCCAGCGATGCCAGGCGGCGATCAAGTTCCTGGTTGAATTCGGTGATTTGCGCACTCCGCACCCGGTCATGATCACCCAGGAGCCGCAAAGCCTCTCGAATCACCTCACTGGAGGAACTATAGCGGCCGCTCTGTACCTTGCCGTGGACAAACTGTTCAAGATCGGGCGTCAGTGAAACATTCATGGCAATTTCCTCTTTGCGCGAGCACGAATCGATGATAACAAAGCTTGTCATAATATGACATACGCTCCTTCAGAATCTGAACCGCGCCAGTACCTGCAACTGCCGCATGGTGCCCACCGCCGTCACCTGCCCAAACGTCGGCGAATTCACCACCGTATCGATGGTAGTGAAGTGCGGCGTGTTGAATACGTTCGTCGCGGTGATGCGGAGTTCCATGCTCATCATGTCTTTCATGGGAATGTTCTTGTTCAGCGACATATTGAAATTGATCTGGCCCGGCCCAATGATGGTATTGCGTCCGGCATTGCCGAACTGGCCCGAAGGCGGCACCGAAAACGCGGCCGTGTTGAACCATTGCTGCGTGGAAGGGTTGGACACCTGGATCGGCTGACCGTTGTAGTTTGCCCACAAACTGCCGTTGGCACCGCCCGCCACGTCGGAGAAGCTGCCGAGCACGCGCGCGGTCCAGGGAGTGCCCGATTGGATGGCGGCTGTCCCGCTGTAGTTCCAATCGCCCAAGATGTGCGAAACAAGGCTGTGGGCCACGGTTCCGCCGCTGTCGAGCCAGCGCTTGCCCGTACCGAACGGCAACTCATAGAGATAGTCAGCGGTAAAGTTATGACGCATGTCAAAGCTGGAAAGGCCCCGTTGCGCGTCCAGGTCCTGAGGGTTCTGCGCCACCACCACGGCGCTGCCGCCGATGGAAGATGCGTCATCAATGGACTTGGAGTATGTATAGGTGCCGCCGACGGAGAAGCCCCTGGTCATGCGCTTGCGCAGCCGGGCGCTGCCGCCGTTATAGGTCGAGAAGCCCTGTGAGGTTTCCCAAAGAAAGGCCTGCACGTTGGGAATCACCAGGCCGGCGGGGCCGCGATTGGGGGCTTCGATGACGTCCAGATCAGTGCCCTTGGTACCGGTATATCCCACGTTCAGCACCAGGGTCGGCCGGATTTCATACTGCACATTCAAGTTCCATAACTGCACGTAGCCGAGCCGGTAGTTCGGATCAACGCCGTAATTGTTGGTCACCTGTCCAGTTGAGGGCTGGGCGAGGGCGTTTTGCAGCGTAAATTGCGTCGGAGTGGAGGGCACGATGGTCTGGGTGAACGAGAAGGGCGGCTGATAGGCCAATTGCTGGACGATGCTTTGGTACTGTCCAACGTTGTAGTTGATGCCGTAACCTCCGCGCACCACCATCTTCGACATAGCCCGCCAGGCGAAGCCAACGCGTGGCGCGAAGTTGTCCCGGTCCGGCTTGACCAGCGCACTGGGATAAAGCAGGCCGGTATAGGGACCCACCTGTCCCGGCTGCACCGGAGCGACGGCGGTAAAACCGGGCGCGGCGTCAAGGTTTACCAGCCGGTTATCCTCTTCGCTGTAGGGGCTCACGTACTCGTAGCGCAGGCCCAGTTCGAGGCTCAGGTTCGAGCGCAGGCGCCAGGAGTCCATCACGAACAGGTCATACCCAATAGCGGCAAAATCGTACGTATAAGGACCGTACTGGATGGCAGCCTGTTGCGGGTTTCCGAG